>JADFUO010000512.1 GCA_015222115.1 Bacteroidota bacterium
TTATTTACCTGAAATCGGGGATGGAGTTAGGAGATTGATGATCGATTAAAGAATTCTCCTAAACATTCCATTTCTATTAATTTCTATTAATATCCATATCTATATCAACCTTCAATCCATCTTCAGCTAAAATAGTATTTGGAAAAATTGATTTTGCTTCACTTAGCAGAAGTTCTGCATTCTTATATCTTGCAGAATAATGACCTATTATTAGTTTATTCACTCCTGCTTTTTTTGCTATTGTTGCCGCTTCAATAGCTGTTGAGTGAAAATTTTCAATTGCATTTTTTACTTTGTCTTGCATAAAGGTAGCTTCATGGAAAAGAACGTCCACGTCTTTGATAAAAGGAATCACTGGTTCAAAATACCTTGTGTCGGAACAATAAGCATAAGAGCGGGGTTCTTGAGGATTTAAAGTAATTTCCGGATTTTTATATATTTTTCCGTTTTCATCAACATAATCTTCACCCTTTTTTATCTTTAATATTTCAGTAACCGGTATATTTTTTTCAATGATAAAGTCTTTACGGATATTTCTTTCTTTTTGTTTTTCTCTGAAAACAAATCCCCATGTTGGAATACTATGATTTAGCGGGAATGATCTAACCTTTACATTTTTATCTTCATAAATAATTTCGGAAGTTCTTTGATGTAAATAATGAAATATTAACGGGAAACGAAGTATAGTACCTGAAGCTTTAAATTGTATATCAATAATCTCTTCCAATTCAGCCGGAGCGTAAACATGCATTTCATTTTTTCTTCCAAGCAAATGAAGGGTAGATATTAAGCCAATAAGTCCAAAGAAATGGTCTCCATGAAGATGACTGATAAAAATATGATCTATCTTCTGAAGTCTGAATTTAAATTTTCTAAGTTGTAACTGAGTTCCTTCGGCACAATCTATTAGAAATATTTTTTCATGAACATTCAGTAGTTGTGCACTTGGGTTTCTTGTTAATGTTGGTATTGCAGAACCGCTTCCTAAAATTGTTAAAGAAAAAGTCATTAATAAAAACCAATTTCTAATTAAGAAAATATAAAATTATATTATGAATTATTCAGCTTTTGTTTTAGGTTTTGCTTTTCCCTTTTTCTCCTTTTTTTCCTTCTGCTCCATGTTCGATTTAAGTGAAGCTAATGCTTCAATATCGCCTAATGTTGTTTTTTCAAGATTAGCTTTTATTTTTCTAACAGCTTTTTTAGTTGTTTTTTCGGCTGTTTTAGCTTTTGTATGTTCTTTAGCTTTTGTAGCACGCTGTTCGTCCTGGAATATTTTTGAGTGTGAAAGAATTATCTTTTTATTATCTTTTGAAAACTCAATAACTTTAAATTCCAAGGTTTCATCCACTTTTGGATTTGTATTGTCTTCCTTGGTTAAATGACGAGTCGGAACAAATCCTTCGACTCCGTATGGCAGCGAAATAATAGCACCTTTTTCAATAATATTCAGGATAGTTCCTTTATGAACCGAATTTACTGTAAATACGGTTTCAAAAACATCCCATGGATTTTCTTCAAGTTGTTTGTGTCCCAGACTAAGTCTTCTGGTTTCTTTATCAACATCTAAAACAACTACATCAATTTTTTCATCAATCTTAGTGAATTCTGCAGGGTGTTTAATCTTTTTAGACCATGAAAGGTCGGAAATATGAATTAATCCGTCAACACCTTCTTCCAGTTCAACAAAAATTCCAAAGTTTGTAAAGTTTCTGACAGTAGCTTTATGCTTTGAATTTTTCGGATATTTTTCAAGGATGTTTGCCCATGGATCAGGAATCAACTGCTTGATACCAAGTGACATTTTTCTGTCTTCACGGTCAAGGGTAAGTATTTGGGCATCTAATTTATCACCAACTTTAAGGAAATCCTGAGCAGTTCTTAAGTGTTGCGACCACGACATTTCTGAAACGTGTATTAGGCCTTCAACACCGGGAGCAATTTCAATAAATGCACCGTAATCGGCAATAACAACAACCTTTCCTTTAGCTTTATCACCAATTTTAATATTCGGATCCAAAGCATCCCATGGATGAGGAGTAAGTTGTTTTAATCCTAATGCAATTCGTTTTTTGCTATCATCAAAATCAAGTATTACTACTTTTATCTTCTGGTCAAGTTCAACAATTTCCTGAGGATGATTAATTCGTCCCCACGAAAGGTCAGTTATGTGAATTAAGCCATCAACACCGCCAAGGTCAATAAATACACCATAAGATGTAATATTTTTTACTGTACCTTCAAGAACCTGTCCTTTTTCAAGTTTGGAAATAATTTCTGCTCTTTGCTGTTCAAGTTCATCCTCAATAAGTGCTTTGTGTGATACAACAACATTTTTATATTCATGATTTATCTTAACAACCTTGAATTCCATAGTTTTATCAACAAAAACATCATAATCACGAATTGGCTTAACATCAATTTGCGAGCCCGGTAAAAATGCTTCAATTCCAAATATATCCACTATCAAGCCTCCTTTGGTACGGCATTTTACATAACCATTGATGATCTCATCATTTTCGTGAGCTTTATTAACTCTTTCCCATGATTTAAGAATTCTTGCTTTTTTGTGTGAGAGTAATAGTTGTCCACTCATATCTTCCTGGCTTTCAACATATACTTCAATTTTATCTCCAACTTTTAAATCAGGATTATATCTCAGTTCAGACAAAGGTATTACACCATCGGATTTAAATCCAATGTTTACAACAACTTCGCGATTGTTTTTTGCAACAACATAACCATCAATAACTTCATGTTCAGCTATTGAACTAAGAGTTTTATCATAAACTTCTTCTAATTTTGTTCTCTCATCAGCTGTATAAATTTCCTGTTTTTTGCTGATAGAATCCCAGTCAAAATCAACAGGCATTTTTTCTTTATTTTCTTCAACCGCCTCGGGTTTTTCTACATCTTCAGCTATTGGTTCTGTTTCAATGCTTTCTATTTGCGGTACTTCTTTTATTTCTTCTTTTATTATTTCCTCAGTTTTCGGTTCTTCCTTAACTGCTTCAATTTTTTCTTCAACTTTTGGTTCTTCTTTCACTTCTTCAA
>JADFUO010000513.1 GCA_015222115.1 Bacteroidota bacterium
ATATTCATACATTCCTTTTATCTGCTCTTTGCCACATTATGCATATCTTTCAAACAGTCGCACAAATTTACATTAAAGTTTCCTGATTGATGAATTATTTTGAATTATTTGTTAAATTTGCCAGTCAAATATTCCCGGAAAAGTTTCAAATTGATTGAATATGAAAAATATTTTATACTCATTCTTAACAGGTTTGCAAAAGCTGTTTAGAAAGAGTTATCCCAAAAGGTACAAAACTTTATCACAAAATCTGGCAAATTTGCTACGACTCGGTATACTTGCTTTTCTGTTTTTATTTATTTTTATTGGAAAAACAATAGCTCAAAAAGATACCATTCCTGAAGGTGAAAAAGAAATTATAAAATTACCTGTTTTTACTCTTTCCGATACTGATCTGGATGGGTATGATGAATCGCAGGATATTTCGGGTTTATTGCAGTCCTCAAGGGATATATTTGTTTCAACTGCAGGATATACTTTTGGTTCTGCAAGATACAGGATTCGCGGTTATGGCTCGGAGAATTTTTCGGTTCTGATTAATGGCATCCCTGTTAATGATGTAGAATCAGGACGAGCTTACTGGTCATCCTGGGGTGGATTAAATGATGCTTTGAGAAATCAGGATATAAAAACGGGTATTGTTGCTTCTCCATTTACTTTCGGAGGAATTGGCGGTGTAACAAATATTGAAACCCGTGCTTCAAAATACAGACAGGGAGTAAAATTGACTTATTCGCTTGCCAATAGAAGTTATCGTAACCGACTTATGTTTTTAGCTTCCACAGGTTTGATGAACAACGGCTGGGCAGTTACGGTTTCAGGTTCAAGAAGATGGGCACAGGAAGGTTATGTTGAAGGTACTTTTTATGATGCATGGAGTTATTTTGTTTCGGTAGAAAAAAAGATCAACAACTCGCATAGCATTGGCTTTGTAGCTTATGGTACACCGAACAAACGAGGAAAAGCGGGAGTTTCCACTCAGGAGGCGTATGACCTTGCAGGAACAAATTATTATAATGCCTATTGGGGATTCCAAAATGGTGAAAAACGAAATTCACGCATAGGGAATTATCATCAGCCATTGATGATGCTTACCGATTACTGGAAAATCAATGACAAAACAAAACTTACTTCTACATTGTCTTATTCTTTCGGCAGGGGTGGCTCAACAGCACTTAACTGGGTTGAAGCAGGTGACCCGAGACCTGATTATTACAAACATTTACCAAGTTATTTTTATTATTTAGATGATATATCTGCATACAATTATTATCGTGAGCAATGGCAGAATAATGAAAATTTCAGACAAATAAACTGGGATCATTTTTATTTTGCCAACAGCAAATATCTTTATACAGTTAATAATGTAGAAGGAATACAAGGGAATGATGTAACAGGTTTTCGTTCAAAATATATTATTGAGGATAGAAGAAATGATATAAGCCGTATTGGTTTTAACATGACGTTAAATAAAGATATTAATGAAAATACAGATATTTCCGGTGGACTGAATATGACTTGGTTCAAAGGTTTTCATTTTAAAGAGATTGTTGATTTATTGGGCGGTGAATATTGGCTTGATATTGATAAATATGCAAACCAGGAACCCTTTGAAATAACTGGTGTCTCTCAAAGCGATCTTCGTCATCCGAACAGAATTGTAACAACCGGCGATAGGTTTGGTTATGATTACACTTCAAATATTAATTCATATAATATATTTGCTCAAGGGGATTTTACATATAATATGGTTGATTTTTATTTAGCCGTCATGCTTTCATATACACAATTCTGGCGAACAGGTAACATGCAGAACGGAAGATTCCCTGATGAATCCTTAGGAGATTCGGAAAAACAAAACTTCTTTAATTACGGTTTAAAAGGAGGATTATCATATAAAATCAATGGCAGGAATTATATAAATGTTAATGGAGAATATCTTACGAGGGCTCCGTATTTCAGGAACTCATATATTTCTCCGAGAACAAGGGATTATATAATCAGTAATTTGGAAAGTGAAACAGTATATTCGGGTGATATCAGCTATATTCTTCGTACGTCAGTTATAAAATCCAGATTAACTTTTTATTATACCCAGTTTGTTGATCAGACATGGGCAAGAAGTTTTTATCATGACGATTTAAATACTTTTGTAAATTATTTGATGACCGGTGTAAATAAACAAAACAAAGGAGTGGAACTCGGCATCGAAGCAAATGTAACACCAACAGTTACATTATCTTTAGTTGCAGGAAAAGGGCAATTCATATATAATTCACGACCAAAGGTAACTATTGCACAGGATAATGATGCTAAGATTATTGCAGAAAACCGGACGGTTTATCTTAAAAACTATTATGTAGGTGGTATGCCGCAAACCATTGGTTCATTCGGTTTTAAATATAATTCACCAAAATACTGGTTTGCCGGAATAAGTATTAATTATTTTGATGATATATATCTTGATATTAATCCTGAACGAAGAACTGCCGAAGCTGTGAGAAATTTCTCAAGTGAAGATATTCGTGCAAAAGAGACCTTGGAACAGGAAAAACTTGCCAGTGCCATGACTGTTGATGTTTATGGTGGAAAGTCGTGGAAAATAGGTGATTATTATATCGGATTGAATGTTAGCATCAGTAATTTATTAAATAACACTGATTTTGCAAGCGGCGGGTTTGAACAGCTAAGATATGATCCAGAAAATGTTTACAAGTTTCCACCAAGGTATTTTTACCTGTATGGATTGACATACTTTATTAATCTGAACTTCAGGTTCTGAAAAGACTTAATATGTAGTTTTATAATATTTCAATATGTTGGCAAAAATGTTTATTGTTGTGTATGTATTTCAGAATATCTGTTTCATGTTACAAGTTTCATGTTACAGGTTTTTAAAGAAATGTTAACTTGAATTAATATAAAATGAAAAGTTACAGGGATTTAGAAATATATCAGATGGCATATAATTTATCAATTGAAGTTCATAAAATGACAATGGAATTACCAAATTATGAGTTATATGAGCAGGGTAGCCAAATTAGAAGATCTACAAAACGAATAAAAGATACGATAGTAGAAGGGTTTGGTAGAAGAAGATACAAAGATGAGTTTGTTAGATATTTGATTTTTGCCCACTCTTCTTGTGATGAAGCAATATCACAATTAAATATGATTAGCGATATTCATTTTACAAAAAAACCACTTGAAAGATTAATAAGGGAATATGAAAAATTAGGAAGAAAGATAAATAAATTTATTCAATATGTTGAAATGGAGTGGAAAACATGAAACTTGTAACATGCAACCTGTAACAATATATTTTTGGTACTGAGTTTAATCATACACTTTAATGAAGTCTGTATGGATAGACTTGTCCAGTATACGAAGTATTAAAATATTTTTTTCAAAAAAGATAAAACTTATAAAGAATGAAAAGAACAATAATCAAATTAGCTGCAATATCTGTTTTATTTGGAGTTGCCTCCTGCTTCACATCTTGTGTAAAACAGGATTTTGACGAACCGCCAATGTATAAAATTCCAATAGGAAAAGTATTAACAATTGCTGAAGTCCGGCAAATTTATTACGATAGCAGTAATTATACTTTTAAAGAAGATTATTCGGTATATGCAATTGTAACTATGGATGGAAGTTCCGGGAATATCTATAAAAGTGCTTATGTTCAGGATGCAACCGGTGCAATAAACCTGCATTTAAAAGAACCGGGAGGATTACGTGTAGGTGATTCAATACGTGTTTATCTTAAGAACTGCATTGTATCGGATTACAGCGAATTGATTCAGATTGATAATGTTCAGAATGATTCTAACATTATTATTATTGCTAATCAAAGATACATTCAGCCCAAAATAGTGACTATTGGAGAAATTAATACAGGTAATTTTGAAGCATATCTTATAAAACTTGAAAATGTGCAATTCAAGCAAGGAGATATTGGAAAGACTTATGCAGATGAGAATGATCCGGCTAACAGGTACCTTGAAGACTGTGATGGTAATGAAATTATTGTAAGGACAAGTGACTATGCAAACTTTGCTGAAGTCCTCTTACCAGAAGGAAAAGGGACGTTAGTTGCCATTGTGGGAAAATATTACGAAACCATGCAATTATATATCAGAACAATTGATGAAGTAAAGCTTGATGGAGAAAGATGCGGTGGCGGAGGGACAGGCGTAACCTCTATTGACGAGGATTTTGAAAGTCAGACAAATAATGAGGATATTGCAATTGAGGATTGGCAAAATGTTGCTATGGAAGGTAGTCGTTTATGGAGAGGGAAAGAATATGGCGATAATATATATGCACAGGCAACCTCTTATGGCTCTGATGAAGATAATGAATGTTGGTTAATCACACCGGGAATTAATCTTAGTGCAATGAACAATCCTGAATTTTCGTTTGTAACTGCCAAAGCATACTGGGTTCATAATGGGTTGAGTGTATTGATATCTACTGATTTTAATGGTGTTAATATTGCTTCTGCAACATGGACAGACTTGGGTGCAACAATTGCCGGTGAAAATGACCCTGACCATGAATGGATACTATCAGGAGTAATCAGTCTTTCATCATATTCAGGAACGGCTTATATTGCTTTCAAATATGTTGGTAGCGGTCTTTCAGGTCAAACTTCTTCATACAGAGTGGATAATGTATTGTTGTATGATGAATAATATTTCAGAACATAATTAGTGTTTGCAAGAAAACGCCAATAACTGCGTTATACTCATCTTAAAACCCAGTCATCCATACGGACTCCTGTGTTTTAAGA
>JADFUO010000514.1 GCA_015222115.1 Bacteroidota bacterium
CATTTTAAAGCAGTAGCCGGTGCTGAAAATTTTGCCATAGCAAACGACAGAATTGAAAAAGCATTAACTTTATTTGCTTCTGAAGATGCTCTTGTTTTGATTATTATTAGTCAGGCAGACGGGTTTAACGATTACGACCGTCCCACAACAATAAAAAAATACCTTGAATATTTAATGGATCAAAAAAAATATGATAAACGTATTGAAAATGTTGTGTATGACGCTAACGGAAAAATAACAGAAATAGAATTAATCAAAAAATAAAAAATCATGTCAAAATTTAAAATATTATTGATAGCAATATTTTGTATTTCGCTTACAACAAATGTCTTTTCGCAGGATAATATAAGTCCTGAACGAAAACAGGCAATTGACAGTCTGGCACTTGAGAAGATACGAGACCTGAGCAAATATATTTCTATAATCGGAAACAAGGAAACTCCCTGGTCGGAAGCAAACCGTGTGATTGAAAGGGCACTTGAGCTTTTTGCCGAAAACAGTCAGATGGGCGTTTCATCTTTGCACAGGGAAGAAATAAAATATTATGGCATTAGAGAATACTTTGAACGTTTGATAGCTCTGAATTATGATAAAGTTACAATTAAATGGTACAATATTCAATACATAAGTGACCTTGAATTACAACCTGACGGACGATATGTAGGTGTAATAACTATTTACCAGCGTTTTGAGGGAGAATCGGGCGACGGCTTGAAATATGTTGATACAACTAAAAAAGACATCACAGTATATGTTGAACGTAAACAAACCCAAATCGGCGGCAGGCTGATTGGATTCTGGGATGTGCTGTTAGGTGATGTAAGAGTAACCGAAACCATGCCATGAGATACTTTCTGATCTTGTTATTTTCTTTAATTCTCTATCCTTTTAATTCAAATTCGCAGGTAATCGGCAATTATATTGGCGATGAGAGTATTTTGTATGCACAAACCAAGCAGGTAGGACAATTCTTCAGACGTTTTAATAGTGAAGAAAATCAATATGGAGAACGCTTTTCCATAAATGACAGTTTATACCGTAACCCTGATTTCAGAAAAAAGTATCTTAATATGCTTTTTGATAATGAAAGTAGTATTTTTAAAAAGGAATTTAAAAAAGAATTTATTGATGAAGTAGCAAACAAAAAAAATCCTTCTTTCCTGAATTTTCACGGTGGTAACTGGTTTGCCGAGGTTAAAACAAAATTTATTTACTACGATAAAGAGGAAACACTGATATTATTTTTAAAGTTAGAGGAAGAAAAAATAGGTTCAAAATGGGTGATTACAAATGTGTATTTTCAACCCTTTCATCAACTTTTTTTAAATCATGATACTATTGCTCTGTCTGATAAAAAATTCCTTCATCCCTTAAGCCATGAGCTTGATTTTATGAACCTTATAAAAATATTTAATAAAAATGAAATTATTGAGCAATATGCAGCCAAAGAATACTATCCTGATTATTTAACACTTTTTATTTATGAATTTAAAAAATCAAATCTTAAATTTGAAACCGTAATTAATGTTAAATTCCATTTTTTCCAGATAGATGGCTGGTATTTTGAGTTATCTGATTTTAACAGAAAATCATATAATTCGGGATGGCTTATTTCAAATCTGTTAAAAATATCTGAAGATGAGAGAAGTATATTAATGAGATATATTTATCATGAATAACCAGAATCGGTCTATAAAGTCACGTTCTAACAATTTAAGATTTTAGAATTCAGATTTAA
>JADFUO010000515.1 GCA_015222115.1 Bacteroidota bacterium
GACATTAATTGCGGGTTACGAGTTGCGGGTTTTTACCGACTGCCGACTGCATACTGCCGAATTGATATTGATTATTGAGTAACTCCATAATACAATCTAAACCATTTAACAATTCAGCCATTTAACCATTTATTACCATAACGTCAAACATTTTCCCTTTGAAATGCAAAGCAATTCCGATTAGCAAGAATTATTTCACAGGGTGAACTTCAAACTTATTTTCACCTTTGACATAGCCTCATTTTAGGTTAGATATTTTTCTTAACAAATTTTATGATAAATTTTAACCTATTTTTTATACATTTGCAGGAATTTTAAATTAAAATACCATGTCACTAGATAACGGAAAATTTTCAGGTGAGGGACTTACTTTTGATGATGTTCTGTTAGAACCTTCATATTCGGACATATTCCCCCGAAATGTTGATATAAGCACCCTTTTCTCAAGAAATATTAAGCTGAATATTCCCATTGTTTCGGCAGCAATGGATACTGTTACCGAATCATCCATGGCTATTGCCCTAGCCCAGGAAGGAGGAATAGGTGTTATTCATAAAAACATGACTATAGATGAACAGGCTACTCATGTCAGAAAAGTAAAACGGGCTGAAAGCGGTATGATACTTGACCCTATTACATTAAAAGAAGATGCATTGGTTAAAGATGCTTTTGCTTTTATGAAAGAATACAGCATCAGTGGGTTTCCTGTTATTAACAAGAAAAACGAGCTTGTCGGAATACTTACAAACAGGGATTTACGTTTTGAAGAAAACCCGGAAAAGCCCATTGCAGAAATCATGACAAAAGAAAACCTTATTACAACTAAGGAGTTCATTAGTTTTGAACAGGCTGCTGAAATCCTTCAAAAATACAGAATTGAAAAACTTCCTGTTGTTGATGATAATAATCACCTTATAGGGCTTATCACATATAAAGATATAATAAAAATAAAAGCCCATCCGAATGCATATAAAGACAAGCGCGGACGTTTACGTGTAGGAGCCGCTGTAGGAACTGCATCAGAAACCTTAGACCGTGTCGCAGCCCTTGTAAATTCAAGCGTTGATGCAATAGTGATTGATACTGCACATGGTTTTACTAAAAGTGTTATTGAAACTGCAAAAAATATTAAAAAGAATTTCTCACACATTGACCTTGTAATCGGAAATATTGCTTCTGCTAAAGCAGCAAAAGCCCTGGTAGAAATTGGAGCAGACGCAATCAAGGTTGGGATCGGGCCCGGTTCAATCTGTACAACACGAATAATCGCCGGTGTGGGCGTACCACAGTTAACAGCAATCTATAATGTTACTCAGGCTCTTAAAGGCACGGGAGTACCGGTAATAGCCGACGGAGGCATTAGGTTTACCGGCGATATTGTTAAAGCAATTGCAGCTGGCGCTCATTCAATAATGACAGGGTCACTATTTGTCGGCGTTGATGAATCTCCCGGCGAAACAATAATTTTTGAAGGTAGAAAATATAAAACTTACAGAGGCATGGGTTCAATTGAAGCTATGCAAAAAGGTTCAAAAGACAGGTATTTTCAAGAGGCAGAAGATGACATCAAAAAATTAGTACCCGAAGGGATCGTGGGCAGAGTGCCTTATAAAGGTATGCTTTCCGAAGTTATTCATCAAATGATAGGCGGACTAAGAGCGGGAATGGGTTATGTAGGCGCCTCAACAATAAAAAAACTTCAACAAGCTAAATTTATTAAAATTACTGCTGCAAGTATTATTGAAAGCCATCCGCATAATATTACAATTACAAGGGAAGCTCCAAACTACAGCAGATAAAATGAAAATTAATTATTAAATATATATGTTTAATTAAAATTCAAAAACTACAATGTTAAAAAAAAGAAAAGTACAACTAAAGGGAAATAAAAGTACATTCAGAATGGTAATGCTTTTTGTTGTGTTAGGATTGTTACAAAACACATTTGCCCAAGAAAACGACAATAAAGTATTAATTACAATCGGTGGTGATAAAGTTACTGTTGCCGAATTCATGAATGTTTATCAAAAAAATAACGTTAAAGGTGAAGTACTTGACAAAAAATCACTTGAAGATTATCTTAACCTATATATTAATTTTAAATTAAAGGTAAAAGAAGCCGAAGATATTGGTTTAGATACGGTTAAAGCTTTTATCAACGAATTAAAAGGATACCGCAAACAACTTGCACAACCATATTTTATTGACGAAGAAGTTATTGAAGAACTGCTTAAACAAGCATATCAAAGAAAACTTATTGACATCAGGGCAAGCCATATTCTGATAAAAGTTGATCAAAATGCTACTCCGGCTGATACTCTTGAGGCTTATAACAAAATTCTGGAAGTAAAAAAACGACTTTCAAACGGTGAAGATTTCAGGGAATTGGCAATTGAATTATCAGATGACCCAACCGCCAAGGATATGGAGGCTATCCCTGGTCAACGGCCATTCAGAAAAGGTAATGGTGGCGATTTAGGTTATTTTACGGTTTTTGATATGCTTTACCCGTTTGAAGAAGGAGCATATAACACTAATCTTGGCGAAGTATCAGACATAATACGAACAAAATACGGTTATCATCTTATTAAAGTTACTGACATTAAAGAAGCAATGGGTATAGCTCAGGTTGCACATATTTATATTGCAATGCCAAAAGATGCCACTCCCGAAGATTCTTTAAATAAGAAAAACAAAATATATGAAATTTATAAAGAGCTTCTTGGCGGTGCAAGTTTTGAAGACATGGTAAAAAAATATTCCGAAGATAGAGGTTCTATTGAAAAGGGAGGTGTGTTGACAAAATTCGGAGTTAACCGTATGGTGCCTGAATTTATTGTTTCAATTTCCGATTTGTCTGAACCGGATGATATTTCCGAACCAATTTTAACTTCTTATGGATGGCATATACTTAAACTGATCAATAAGAAAAAACCCGGAACTTTTGATGAAGAAAAAAATGCTTTAAATCAACGTTTGGTTAAAGATGCACGCTCATATAAAAGTAAGGAATCAATAATCAATAAAATCAAAAAAGAATTTAAATTTAAAGAATATCCAGAAGCAAAAATTGAATTACTTGCAGCAGTAGATTCAACTATTTTAGTTAATAAATGGGATGTTGAAAAAGCTAAAGATTTAAATAAAGCTTTATTCCAATTAGAAAAAAATAAATATACACAATTTGATTTTGCAAAATATCTTGCAGCAAATCAAAAAGGTAAACATACAGAACCTGTTGAAGTTTATTTTAATAACGCCTACAATAATTTTGTCAATAAATCATGTACTGATTATTTTGATTCCCATCTGGAAGAAAAATACCCTGATTTTAAATTATTAATGAAAGAATACAGGGATGGAATTTTATTGTTTGAGCTAACCGATCAAAAAGTCTGGTCAAAAGCCATTAAAGATACTGTTGGCTTAAATGCTTTTTATAAAAAAAATAAAAATAATTATTTGTGGGATAAACGGTTATATGCTTCAATATATACTGTAAAAGAACCTGAAATTACAGGGGAATTACGTCAGCAAATCTATAAATATTCACGTCTCTTTATGACTGATTCTATTACTTTTTCTTTTGATGGTTATAAGAAAGCATTTAAATGTTTATCTCCCGATGATATCCTGAACAAATACAATAATGATTCGGTTATAAACATAAGCATTGAAACCGATATTTTTTCTAAAGCTGATAACTACTTTATTGACAATATCAATTGGGAAGAAGGGATAAGCGATAATTTTGAATCGGATATAGATAATTCAGTTATATTTGTTTATGTATATCAGCTAATAAAACCTGAGCCAAAATCATTGGACGAGGCAAAAGGTTTAATCACAGCCGATTATCAAACATATCTTGAAAAAGAATGGATAAAATCACTTAAAGAAAAATATCCTGTTATTATTAATGAAAAAGTTTTAGAGTTAATCAATAACTAACAACCAAATTTGAAAAATATATTTTTAGTATTATTGGTTTTTATTTTTGCCTGCACAAGAGGTCCGGACAACGGTTCGGATGATGTCATTGCAAGGGTTTACGATGAATACTTGTATAAATCGGAATTAGACGGTATATTACCTCACGGAACATCAATTAAGGATAGTTTATTAATTACAAAAAATTTCATCAATAACTGGATACGTCAAAATTTAATTGTTTACCAAGCTGAAAAAAACCTAACGGATGAACAAAAAGATTTCAGCAAACAACTTGAAACTTACAGAAATTCGTTAATTATTTATCAATACGAATCAAATTTAATTAAGCAAAAATTAGACACTGTTGTTACGAATGAAGAAATTGAAGATTATTACGAAAAAAATATAAACAACTTTGAACTTAAAGATGATATTGTAAAAATTAATTTTGTTAAGCTGAATATTGATTCTCCTTTTGTTGATAAAATTAAAAACTTTTTAATATCCGATATTGCCGAAGATAAGGATTCACTGGCAATATATTGCGATATGGTTGCCGAAGAGTATTTCCTGGATAACGAAACATGGGTGCTTTTCAACAATCTGACAAAAAATATTCCAATAAAAACTTATAATCAGGAACTTTTTCTGAAAAACAACAGGTTTATTGAAATTACAGATGTTCCATATCATTATTTAATTAATTTCATTGATTTTAAGATAAAGGAAAGTATTTCGCCGCTTAGCATTGAAAAAGAAAATATCAGGAGTATAATTTTAAATAAACGTAAAATGGAATTAATTAAAAATATGGAAAACGAAATTTTTAATTATGCTTTGAAAAACAACAAATTTGAGATTTATTAATAATATATTTCTTTCAATCAAGTTATAAGTTAAACGGTTATTTCATCAATAAAATTATAAAACATCAAACGGATGAAAAAATTATTCCCGTACTCAATCATACATATTTTTACATTTACCGTATTATTTTTTTTGTTGAATATTAATTACGTCTTTTCTCAGGAAAAGGTTATTGATCAGGTAATTGCTATTGTTGGTAAAAATATTATTCTATCATCAGATATTGAAGGGCAGTATTTTCAGTATCGCATGCAGGAAGGCATACGTGGCAGTGCTTCCACCGTAAAGTGCCAGATACTTGAAAATTTACTTTTTCAAAAACTTTTACTCAATCAGGCGCAAATTGACAGCGTTGAAATCTCTAACAGCCAGGTGGAGCAATCAATGGATCAAAGAATGCGCTATTACATTGCTCAATTCGGGTCACAAGAAAAATTAGAAAAATTTTATGATAAAACTATCATTGAGATTAAAGACGAAATGCGAGAACTGGTAAGAGACCAAATGCTTTCCGAGACCATTCAACAGGAAATAACTCAAAACACAAGCGTAACTCCATCTGATGTAAAATCATTCTTTAGAAAAATTCCAAAAGACAGTCTGCCCTTGATTAACACAGAATATGAGATTAGGCAAATTGTTAGGAAACCGCCAATAAGTGTTTCCGAAAAACTTATTGTAAAAGAAAAATTAAATACCTTTAGACAACGTATATTAAATGGTGAAAGTTTTTCCACACTTGCTATTTTATATTCCCAAGATCCCGGCTCTGCAAAAAACGGCGGTGAAGTAGGTTTATCAAAAAGAGGTGAGTTATTTCCCGAATTTGAAGCTGTTGCTTTTAAATTAAAAGACGGTGAAGTATCAGAAATTGTTGAAACCGAAGCTGGATTCCATATCCTTCAACTAATTAAACGCAAAGGCGAATATGTAAATGTAAGACACATCCTGATACAAACAAAACCTTCGCCTCTTGATCTGTTGAATGCCAGAAATTTTCTTGACAGCGTTGCCACTTTAATTGAGAATGATTCAATTACTTTTGAAAAAGCAGTCATTAAATTTTCTGATGATCCGGGTAAGATAAACGGTGGCTTGCTTATTAATCCCATGACCGGAACCACACGCTTTGAAGCTGACCAGTTAGACCCCAAAGTCTTCTTTGTTATTGATAAACTAAAAGTTCACGAAATATCAAACCCAGTGCCTTTTAAAACAGAGGATGGCAAAGATGCTTATCACCTGCTTTACCTGAATGTAAGAACAATGCCCCACAGAGCAAATTTAAGGGAAGATTACGACAGAATACAAAACTGGGCTTTGGAAGAAAAAAATTATAAAGTAATTAGTGATTGGATTAAAAATAAAGCAACAAAAACTTATGTAAAAATTATTGACGAATACAAAGACTGTGATTTTCAATATAAATGGTTTTAGTTGATCTTTTTTTTACGAATTACGTAATTCTCGTAACTCATAACTATTTGTAAATTTCCATCCCGAGTACTCGGGATTGCTTAAAATAATTTAATTACTCAATAAAATTTCTTATGCAGTATAAATCGGATGTAGAAGCAATTGATACCTTTGTTGAAAAATACGAACTGTTAAAAGCTGAAATTGCAAAAATTATTGTTGGACAGGATGAAGTAGTAAAAAACACATTAATTTCCATTTTTAGCAAAGGACATGTTTTATTAGTAGGTGTTCCGGGATTAGCAAAAACATTGATGGTAAATACGATTTCAAAAGTTCTGGGATTAAAATACAGCCGCATTCAATTCACACCCGATTTAATGCCTTCGGATATTATCGGTACTGAAATTTTAGATGAAAACCGAAAATTCAAATTTTTTAAAGGACCTGTTTTTGCAAATATTCTTTTAGCTGATGAAATAAATCGTACACCGCCTAAAACACAATCTGCCCTGCTTGAAGCTATGCAGGAAAAAGCAATTACTGTTGCCGGAAATTCATATCAGCTTGAAGAACCTTTTTTTGTACTTGCCACCCAAAACCCTATTGAACAGGAAGGTACCTATCCCCTACCTGAAGCACAACTTGACAGGTTTATGTTCAATATCTGGCTTGATTATCCTTCTTTTAACGAAGAAATTGATATTGTAAAAAGAACCACCGCAGAAGAATTAGCCAATCCGGAAGTGATATTAAGCAGGGAAGAAATTTTATTTTTCCAGAATCTGATACGAAAAGTTCCTGTGCCTGATAATGTGATTAACTATGCTGTTAATTTAGCTTCAAAAACCAGGCCTTTTACAAAGGAAGCACATCAATGGGCTAATAATTATCTTTCGTGGGGTGCAGGTCCCAGAGCTTCGCAATACATGATAATCGGAGCTAAATGCCATGCCGCAATTACAGGAAAGTATTCGCCTGATATTGAAGATATCAGAGCTATAGTAATATCAATTTTACGCCATCGTATTATCAGAAACTACAAAGCTGAAGCCGAAGGAATAAGTGTTGAAATGATTATTAATGAATTTTTAAAATAATAAAATATTCTCTATATGAAAAAAAATAAAATATACATCTACGCAGCAATTATTGTGGGTATTATTATTTTGATCTGGTTTTATACTAGGACTAAAAGCAGCGAAATTGAAACTATAAAGGTGCCAGTTAAATTCGGTAAATTCCAGATTAATGTAACAACAACAGGTGAGCTTGAAGCCAAAAATTCAGAAAAAATATTAGGGCCATCCAATTTAAGAACAGTAAGAATATGGCAACTGACAATTGAAGATATAATCCCGGATGGTACTGTTGTTGATTCGGGTGAATATGTTGCAACCCTCGACAGAACAGAATTAAGCAACAGAATAAAAGACGTTGAAACAGAACTTGAAAAACTTGAATCACAATACATCAAAACACAGCTCGACACCTCAATGGAACTCAGAAATGCACGTAACGAGCTAATAAATTTAGAATACAACCTCGAAGAAATTCACATTGAACTCGAGCAATCAATTTATGAACCACCTTCAACAATTCGTCAAATAAAAATCAGTCTTGACAAAGCACAAAGAGCACTTGAACAGGCAACCAGCAACTACAAATTAAAATATAAAAGAGCCAAGGCTACCATGCAGGAA
>JADFUO010000516.1 GCA_015222115.1 Bacteroidota bacterium
CCCCAGATATGATTGCCCGTTTCTATCAAATCGTCTGTGTAAACAACAGGTTGCGGGTCAGGATGCTGAACGTTGTTAAGTGCATCAATCAATTCAAATTTTCCGGTAAGTTTTGTATTATTCGCCCAGATGACAGCTCTTTTAACTCCATCCACAGCATAACCGCCATGCGAAATTATCGGACGCAAAGTCGGTTGTGCAATTATTTGATTTGGTGCCAATGGCGACCAGCTATCAAGTTGTTGCTTTATCCGCCTGATTGTTCTTGCCTGTTTAACTTTTTCTTCGGCTGTTAATGTACTGAGATTTTTTAATTTACGTGAAGCAACTCCGAATTCAATATATTTCAGATGCTTGTCAACTGTTACTTCATCAAATATCACTCGTTCGTTTTTAAATTCATAATCAATGTCAGTTTTTTCTTTTGTTTTAGCATTAACCAAAACCGGCATTCCCACAACAAAAAAATAAACAGGGTCAAAACTAAGCTTGCATTTTGCACTTTTAATATTTGATTTTTTAGATAGAATAAAAGTCAGCCGTACTTTCTTATCATTTTGATAAATATTTGCCTGAACCGATTTTGTTTCAGGATTTGTAAAAACAGGCATATCTTTTCGTAAAGTCCAGTCTTTGTCGAATTTAACCTGTGCCGTACTTGACAGGGTGAAGAATAATGTCCCTGTTATCAGAATTAGAAATGGTTTTAAGAGTTTCATTTTATTAAAATTTGATTGTGAAAAGAATTGGGTAAATCTATAAAAATTTTCATTACAAATAAATACTTTATTTATCTTTGAAAACTCAATATTTAAATTTTATATAACATGATAAAAGTAAATAGATTTTTAGTCATATTCATACTTGGTATAGTGGTAATAGGATGCTCTAAAAAAAAATCATCCGACATTGATCCGTATATTCCCTTTTATCAGGATTATAAAGTAGTTTATAAGAAATTTAAAAACCTGACCAAAGCTAAGGCAACTTTCCGCGAAAAGAATAAAGATGGAATTCGGCTTGAATTGCAGTACCCGGCCAAAATTTTATGTAACGGGAAACCAAGCTCATTTTCAAATGTGGGCAATTATTTTTATAATTGGGAATTTTCGGGAAATGCCGATGCTTATTTTAAACTTACTGACAACAAATTACGTGTTTTTAATAACAGTATCTTGTTTTCTGAGATAAATGATATTGGTTTCCCCGAAAGTTTTAACACGGTTAATCTAAACGGCACATCCGTGTTACATTGGTCCGGCACACCGCTGCAAGAGGGTGAGTTTGTTATGGCTATGATTTTACAGGGCGATAAATTCAGTGGCAGTTATTTTAATGATACTATAGGCAGCACATCTCTTGCACTTACGAATGACATTATGTTTGATCTGGTTCCTGGGAATGCCGAGCTTCTTCTAAGTCGCGAAACACATCTTGGGAACGTAAATCATCCGGATGGCAATGCAGGGGGGCGAAGAGTTATTCTTGTTGAAACCAAAAAAGCAATTGTATTGAATTGATGTATCCTCCTGTCTTAAAAACTATATTTCGCTTTAAACCAATATTCAGAATTATCTTTATATAATCCAAACATACCTTTATTACCATAAAACCAGTCGTAACCTATCAATAAATGGATTTCATCAGACAAAGCATAATCAATACTACTACGGTCGAAAAATCCACCGTTACTTATATCAACATAAGCAAATGTAGAAACCGAAAGCGTGCTCCTGAATAGCTTTTTGGTAATTCCTGCTGTTGATAAAACAATATTTTCTTTTTCTTGTAAAATATCAATATAATTAGTGATAAACTTGTGTGAATACTGGACAGTGATTGTCCAGTCATTTCCCGGGTACCAGTCTATTCCTAATAACCAGTTTAGAGAGTTCTTTTTAATTGGTTCGGTGTTAATAATTTCATCATCAAGTTCGCGGGCTTCGCCAATATAATATGCTGCTTCTCCACGAAAAACAAATTCTCCTTTTGGTATGGAAAAGTCAAAGCCAATCATATTTAAACGATA
>JADFUO010000517.1 GCA_015222115.1 Bacteroidota bacterium
ACCCTCTGAGCCGGAAATTCCGTGGGCGTTAGAGAGTTTTTCGAGTAATTGTTGTAGTTGTTCCATAATGATCATCTTTTTAATTTTGATTAGATTTTTGATTAGGGGAGTATTGTGTTTTTGTGATATAAAGGTTTGAGTTTGGCGGTGTGGACAAATACGAATATCTGAATTTGTTGGACTTGGACCACAATTCATGCACCTCGGGATATACATGGCCCCTATGTTGTCATTATTGCTCAAAAACAATATCCCTGTTCTTTATCATCATATTATCTGCTCGTTCCATGGTGTCCATCAGTGTCTAGACTTTCCCATTTGTCAGTTCATTGAATTTCCAAAGTACTTTCAGGATAGTATTAGACTGTCGGAAATCCCACATTTCATGGAATTTAACTTGTTGAATAAATTGTGTTCTGTGCCGCATAACGTTTTACTTACAACTATTAATTAAAAAGTTCAGATTTCGCCACTTTTCCGACAGTCCTTATATGATACCGCCATTAATCACATACATTGTTACCGCTTTTTATTTGTTTCATTTCTGTTATCGTTCTATTTATAAAATCATTATCAATTTTCATGTTATCTTCCAAATCTTGTAATAATATCTGGAATTTTCGTTTTCCTAACTCAATTCGTAAAACTTCCATTATAAAGAGATTTTGTTGGATATTATGATTTATATCTTTTCGATATTCATTTTTAAACCACCATAATTTCACGTCTTTTAAGATATCTAAAATCAAATGTATTAATGATTGTGTTCTGTAATTATTGATTTTAATTTTTGAAAATGTTTGTCTTTTTATCTGATCATAATATCTCAATTCATTTTTATGGTCCGTTTTGTTTTCCCAATTTTCTTTGCTTAAAACATTTTCAAAAAGTCTATAAAAAATCAAACCCCTGATATCTGCTTGCAATTTATTTTTATTTGTAATTAATGATGTTTTTTGTAATTTTCTATCGTGTTTTAGTGGTAATACTATTTCATAAAGCTCTCGATTAAATATATTTTTATTAATAATTGACCAATTAAAATCGCTTCTCCTGTTATATTCTTTTTCAGGTGTGTAGTTGGGTATTTTTAATAATTCTGGATTGAAAATTAGTGTATTTCCGCCACGATAAATTGATGATTTTTTTGTAATATTACCTATTGTTTCAGGTTCAAAAATAAGTTTTCTAAAAACATTAACTCCGTTTGATAACAATGCTGTTTCTTTAAGAAAGTTTTTAAACGCATCGAAATTTGTTAGTCCTTGTGAATTTTGATAATAAGGATATTCAAGATGTTGGAAGTTCTTATTTGAAAGGTCATAATAAAACTCTTTCCGTTTTACATTAATTTTTTGTAATGAATTTAATTCAAACTTTTCTTCTGGATTGCAGTTTACGAAATATGTTAAGTTATAATAAAAATCAATGAGTTGCGACCGTAAAGTGCTTAAAAATGGTAACGGTGGCGCATCAGATATTTGACCAAACATTACATCAACTCCATTAGTTGATTGGTCTGCAATAATTTTAAAATAATTTGGTATTATAATCTCATTTTGAGTATCAAATTTAAATAAATGATCATCATCTATTATCCACGAAATATAATCATTGTCAAATAGGCTTTTCCCTTTTTCATATACTTTTTGTTGTAAAAAAGTTCTGTTTTCTGCAATAGAGCGACCATTTAAAATATTATTAATCAATTCAATTTTTAGATTTTTCTGTGAAACAAAGTAATTTACGATTGGTCTTATCTCATATTCATTACCTGTATTTTCTAAAATCAAAAACCTATAATCGTTTAAACATTTCTCGTGTTTTTGATATAGATTTAAAAATGATTTGAATAATTCGGTTAGATTTTCTGCATTATCTGAAATTGCACCAATTATTAAATTAAATGGTTTAACTATTTCTTTTTCAGTAGTTTTTTTGGTTGAATTTATTTCAAGTTTTTCAGCAATATCTGGAATTGTATAATTGAAAAGTTTTTTTGCTCTACTTAATGATTTATCTTGTAATTCTTTTGAAAACTGGTGTAAATATTTACGATAAAACAGGTCTAAACCTTGTTTTTTATTACTTGGGATTGTTGTTACACGATTTTCAGAAGTGGCATGATGATTAACTAAACATTCATCTATGAAAACTATTTTTTTTGATACTCTAATTCGTTCGTGTTCAATTAATCTTATTGCTAAATCTCTATCAGTCGCACTTTTTAAACTTTCGTCAAAACCGCCAATAGTCCAAAATGTTTTTAATTCAATAAATAAATTACTCCCTTGTAATCCCGGATTTCCAACAAAAAAATTATCTTTTGTGAATGTATCCTTATTAGCCTTTATTTCAATCGTCTTTTTCTTTTCAATTCTAAAAAAACCTGATACCGAAGCAATTGTTTTAATGTTTTTTAGTTTTCCATTAATTAGCTTTTTCTCCGGTTTGCTTACGCTTATATATAGCGTTTCTAAATAATTGGTTTTCCATTCATCATCATCATCAAGAAAGGCAAGAAAGAAGTTTCTTTTTGAATACCGTAATGCCTTAAATGCCCCTGAATTCCAAGCACCGGTACCCGAAAAACCACGTGTTCGTGTATTTTGAATTAAGTTTGTATGAAAAAAATTTTCAAATTTAATATTGTAAGTTTCCCTTTGTTTTTTAAAAATCTCAAATTTTGGTTTTAGTATTTTTTCTCTTAAAATTTTTATTATATTTTTTATTTTTATATATTCATCTGAGTACATTTTTCCATCTTGAATAGGATTATCATCAACAATATAAATCTGATGTGGATTTATATTAATTTGCTCATATACAGATCTTAAAGAACGTTCTAATAATAGATTTGTTCTTGCAAAACTTGTTGCAATAATTATAATTATTGGGTCTGTATTTTTTAGCTTATTCATGCTTATTTTGTTTAAGAATAAATATTATAAAATCTGAATTTTTAATACCGCTTGTTTGCTTCCTATCTTTTGTTTGAATAATCTCTTTTATAGAAAGATTGTATTTTTCAAACAGGTTTTCATAAAATGACAAAGGTCTATGAATATCAAAACGCTCTCTTCCTGATGAATATATTTTTTTAATAAATCTTGTCTCGTTCTTGTAGTTGAAATTATCAGGCAAAATCCGTTTTTGTAATGTAGAACAAGTTTGATATGTATATAATGGATTGCAAACAACCATAACAATATATTTATTTGAAAGTGTTGTTATGTCAGCCATTATTTGATTGATAATATGTAATCGTTCTTGTTTGCTTTCAGCCAAAGGATGACACAAAATTAACGAACATAATACGCTATCAAATTTTGTTTTTTTAGCTATTAATTCTTCTGTTTCTGCATAATCTAAAAC
>JADFUO010000518.1 GCA_015222115.1 Bacteroidota bacterium
ATCAAATTTCTTCTTTGTGATACTTAGTGATACCGATAGTTATCGGTATTGTGTGACTTCGTGGTTTAATAAAATCTCAACCCTTGATTCGCATTATTAATCTATTTCCATTCCTTTTCAACATATTGTATGAATTTATTAATTTTCTTACCTAAATTTTCATCTGTTTATATTTTTGTATTTAATACATTTTCAGTTACTTGCATTTTTATAAACTCAAGATGTAGAAATTAGAAATTTGGTCTTCTTCCGAATTTCGAATTTCAAGTTTCCCATACGGGCTAACTTCGTTTCGCAAATTTCATTATATAATCATTCTCTTGTGTGTCAAATTATACCTGTCATGTATGTTTCATGTTATTTATTTATAACCCGTAACCCGCAACAGATCCAGAATATTATTTTATTAAATTTACAGGTTTTCAGTATAACAGCATAATTATCAACTCACCATCTGGCAAGCACCTCTTTTAATTTCGTGCTCAACATGCTTATATTTTTTCATAACTTCCCTTCCATCGTTATACCTTACTTTAACTTTATCATTTCGTCCGATTTTTTTATCAACTTTAACAGGTTGAGTTTTGCGAGGTCCTTGAGTATCGCTATATGCCTGCGAAAGCATATCGGTTCTTTCTTCTTTCATTTTGCTCATATCCAGTCCGCGTGGTGCCTGTGCTTCCTGAATCTCGCGAGGGTCTTGTATTGGTATATCACCTTTAATTAAAAACGAATCAATATCCTTATTAATTTTTTGTACCATACTTTTAAATAATTCAAATGATTCAAATTTGTATATTAAAAGCGGGTCTTTTTGTTCATAAGCAGCATTCTGAACCGATTGCTTCAGGTCATCCATCTCACGCAGATGCTCTTTCCATGAATCATCAATCATTCCAAGAGTAATACCTTTTTCAATTGCAAGATTTACATCTTTACCCTGAGTCTCATAAGATTTTTTCAGATTTGCAATAACCTGCATGGTTTTTGAACCATCGGTAAACGGGATGGCAATATTTTCATACTGAGTGTTTCTTTCATAAACATCTTTGATAACAGGATAGGATTTTTTTGCTATCAAATCAGATTTTTCTCTATAATTTTTATAAACATTATGGAATAACTTTTCAATTATTTCATCGGCTTTTACTGAGAAAAATTCCTTTTCGTTATATGGCGATTCAATGGCAAGGGTTTTCAGCAATTCAAGTTTAAAGCCTTCAAAGTCGCGCTGCTCCTGATAATCCAGCACAATTTGTTCGCAAACATCATACATCATATTTGAAATATCAACAGCAAGTCTTTCGCCAAATAATGCATGTCTTCTTATTTTATAAATCACTTCCCTTTGGCTATTCATTACATCATCATATTCAAGAAGACGTTTTCGGATTCCAAAGTTGTTTTCTTCCACCTTTCTTTGCGCCCTTTCAATTGATTTAGTTATCATTGAATGCTGAATCACTTCACCTTCCTTTAATCCGAGCCGGTCCATAATATTTGCGATTCTGCCTGATCCGAACATACGCATCAGGTCATCATCAAGCGATACAAAAAATTGAGAGCTACCTGGGTCACCCTGACGGCCTGCACGTCCTCTCAACTGCCTGTCAACCCGCCTTGAATCATGTCGCTCAGTACCAATGATTGCCAGTCCGCCTGCATCTACAACACCGGTCCCTAATTTAATATCCGTTCCCCTGCCAGCCATGTTAGTCGCAATTGTAACTGTTCCTGCTTTTCCTGCTTCGGCTACAATATCGGCTTCTTTCTGATGCAGCTTGGCATTCAGGACATTATGCCCGATATTTCTTCGCTTGAGCATTCTGCTCAGTAATTCAGAAGTTTCAACTGAAGTTGTACCAACAAGGATAGGTCGTCCTTGTCTCACTAAATCTATTATTTCATCAATTACAGCATTAAATTTTTCTCTTTTGGTTTTATAAACAAGGTCCTGTCTGTCGTCACGAACAATGGGCCTATTTGAAGGAATTACAACCACATCCAGTTTATAGATATCCCACAATTCACCAGCTTCGGTTTCAGCAGTACCGGTCATACCCGATAATTTTTTGTACATCCTGAAATAATTCTGCAGAGTGATTGTGGCATAAGTTTGTGTTGCAGCTTCAACCTTAACATTTTCCTTTGCTTCAATTGCCTGATGTAAGCCATCAGAATACCGCCTGCCCTCCATGATTCGCCCTGTTTGTTCATCAACTATCTTAATCTTATTTTCAATAATCACATATTCAACATCAATTTCAAACAAAGAATATGCTTTAAGCAATTGATTTACTGTATGCACCCTTTCGGATTTTATGGAATAATCACGCAATAATTCATTCTTTTTAGTAAGGATTTTATCTTCAGGTAGTCCGGATTTTTCAAGGTCAGCTATTTCAGAGCCAATATCCGGTAAAATATAAAAGTCAGGTTCCTGATATGATTCGGTCATCAAATCAATTCCCTTATCCATAAGGTCAATGGTATTGCTTTTTTCATCAATAACAAAATAAAGCTCATCATTAATTATATGCATG
>JADFUO010000519.1 GCA_015222115.1 Bacteroidota bacterium
CAATTTTATTATCTCGTGAAGCTGTTCTTTTGTCGGAGGAATACTTGCACTAATATAACCGGAAAATTTTTTTTGCCAGGCATAATGCATTGTTGCCCACCAATTTTCCAGCTCTTCCGATTCATAAATAACCAGGCATTGCGCATTTGCCTTCATAAAACTATTGGCAATATCAGTATCTATCAAAGTATTATCGCAATAGATTTTTTTCAGATCAGGCAAATTCAGTAAGGGGTCTAAAACTCCAACCGGAGTATTATCAAAAAATATTATATGGAGTTTTGATAAATTTCGCAGGGGTTGAAGGCTTTCAACCTGGGTATGGGAAAAGTTTAATATTTCTAGATTAACAAGTTTTTCAAGTGCATTCAAATTACTGATAAATGTCTTTTGGCAACGCAAATCTTTCAAATGAATCAGGTTTGCTATTGGTTCAAGGCTGTCAATAGGTGTGTTATCACAATATAATCTTTCAAGTTTTGTAAAACCTGATAAAGGAGATAAATCTTTAATCCGGGTATTGTCGCAAAATATATCCTTTAAATTTGTGGAATATCTTAACGGTATAAAACTTTCAACAGCTGTTCCCGAACATTCAAGGATTTCCAGTTTGGTAAGGTTTCTTAAAGGTAAAAGTTCATCAATTAAAGTGTTGGAGCAATTCACAGTTTGTAAATTAGTGAGTTTGCTCAATGGCTTTAAATTTCTGATATTTATGTTGTCAGAAACATCAATTTCGGTAATATTTATAATACTTTTTAGTTCATTGTAAATTTCTTCCGGGTCAATCTTAAGTGTGTCAGGCATCCTGACCGACATTGTATCAGCATCATTAATAAATAATGTATCACTATCAAAAACCAATAAAGTATCAATTTTTATTATTAAAAATGTATCCTTTTCTTTTACAAGAGTGGAATCGGTAAATGAAATTATATCAAAAATCAGGATAGAATCATAAAGTATTTCATCTGCCCCGAGAATCTCTTTCCAGACAAAAGGTAAATTATTCCACCAGTTTCTCAGGTCTTCCTTCTCATTTAATTTTGTAGTATAAATACTTGCAATTTTCAAATCCTGATTTTCTTCATCAAGATTAATTTCTATATATCTTATTTTATTATTATCAACAGAATCATTATCTATTGTCACGCCAATCAGGTTTCTGTTGAGCTTAACTTTAAAAAATAATTGATTTTCTTCATTCACATTATGGCTGATATCCTCAATCGTAAATTTGAATTTTACATTTTTAAAAAAGAAATCAATATCTTTTAAATATGCCTGAACATCTTTATTTGTTAAAATTATCCTGTTTTCATCAAGGTCATCCTCAACTTGTACTTTATCATTTTTAAAGATTTTTAAAAAACTCTGATTAAAAATAATGTCTTTTTCTTTCGGACTAACCTCATCACTCCCGATAGAATTAAAAGTATATTCCAGAAAATTAACTAACTGCTTTGCCCGATTTTCATAAATTTCAACTTCGTTTTGAGGCAGGCTGTCGGAAATTATATCCTGCGACCTTAAAAGAATGGTGAAAAGCAAAAAAGAAACAAGAAAAACAAATTTTATTTTTATCCAAGCTGAACAAAAAATGCTGTGTCTAACCAGTTTGTATATATTGCAACAATTGATTACAGAAGTGGAATAATGGAATGGTTGAATGACGGAGTGATGCATAGAAAGATTAATTAGTGCTTGTCCATAAAGTCAATTATGTTGATAAAATTTTAGATTTATGATTTTAGATTTTAGATTTTTATTTTAAAATCC
>JADFUO010000520.1 GCA_015222115.1 Bacteroidota bacterium
GGGCGGTGAAGAGCCATTTAGAAAATAAAGTGAAAAATATAAACGATATACAAATTAATTAGCGAACTGCGGTAAATCGCCCACTGGGCATAGCTGCAAACCGTCAGACTGTCTATAAACCTCAACCTATCAACAATATTTTGTTAGCAAGTAATGTGCTGATTTTGCCAGTTTTTTCAGGGGTTTTCTGTATCTTTAATACATGAAATTCATACAAGCCTGCCTGAACCTACCCGGATAAATTCATTCAGGCGGGCTGCCGAACGACAAGCAGGGAACGGGCATACAGTGCAGGCAGGGATATGACCGGCATATTGCCTATATTTCAATCCCTCATTTTATTAACATTTCGCAAATCGTCTTATATTTACTCGAAAATTAATCACTATCGCTAGTTTTTAGACGAACTGCCGTTGCCAGCAAGCCTTGAACCAGGAAATTTAGACTAATTTAAAATTAAATTATTAACTTTGACAAAAGTATAATTGAAATGGATAAATTATTGAATAGAATAACTATTGACCCTGAAATATGTCATGGTAAACCTTGTATAAGAGGAATGAGATGGCCGGTTGAAGTTATTATTGATATGTTGGGATCTGGAATGACAATCGAACAAATAATTGAAGATCACAACGAATTAGAAAGAGAAGATATTTTAGCAAGTCTAAATTTTGCTAAACTTTATTTATCAGGTCATTCAATTATGGATGTTGCCTAATGAAATTTCTGTGCGACGTACATATTTCTTACAAGTTGGCTACCCATTTAAACTCTTTGGGTTATAAGACAATTCATGTTAATGAGATTTTAAATAAATGGAAGACTTAAGATTCCGACATCTGTAAATATGCAGATCAAAATGACCTTATCGTAATCACAAAAGACTCTGATTTTCGAGATTCCTACTTCATTAAAAGAACGCCTAAAAAGCTTATAAAAATAAGTCTTGGAAATATTCCGAACCAGGAATTAAAAACAATTTTTTCCAAAAATATTGATTCAATTCAAAAATTATATTCAATGCCAAACTTTTTACTAGAGTTAGATAAAGATGATATAAACTTAATTGAAATTGAATAAAGGCCAGCTGGCAATCGAGATACTGTGTTAAAATCCAAACTATTTCCTAATTATTTTTCACGGTAATTAATTATCTTTGTTTTTAGCAGAAAGAAGGCTTCTGTCGAAGCTTTAGACTGAAGTCTGTTTGCCATTTCCGCTTGCCGACTGCCGACTGTCAACTGTCGACTGTCGACTTTTCTTGAAAACTTATCAAAACTGTTACCTTTATTTTTCTAAAAAGTGTTTACTTTATTTTTCTATTTACAGCATTACCTGATATCTTTTTATTTCTTTCAGTTAAGGACTTTTGCTGCTGATAGTCTTCAATATAAACTGTTTCATTTTTCCACAAGGTATAAATTAACCCCAATAGTTTTTTTGTATAGCGGTTGCAGCGATAAGCGATTTTTGCTTTTTTGCAAATATTAAAAGCTGTTAAAATGTTAAATAATCATTATAATCACTAATTTTAAACAGAAATTGGAGTTTGTGCGCAGACTGACGTTAACTGCAGTTACATAAAATGAGGA
>JADFUO010000521.1 GCA_015222115.1 Bacteroidota bacterium
CAATTGATATTATATTCTAATCTCTTCTTTAAATTTTCTGAATCGTCTGCGAAAACATTTGAAACATTAAATATAATAGTACACATAAAGATAACAAATAATAACTTTTTCATCCCATCCTCCTTAAAAAACACATAGATTACATTCCCTGTTAAACGTTATATACCTTCCACTCTTTTAAAGCCTTTTTATTCAGCACCGGACGTATTATAAAGTCTGTTTTAATATTAAAAAGCCAGCCATATACAGAGTCTTTACATTTTTTCTGATAGTCTGTTTTATCTGGAAGTTTTTCAAACGCTAATTCAAGGAGGCGCCTAATTTCACTACTACCGAGATCAACCTCTATGTATCCAAAATCTTCATGATGTTGAAGATCAAGTTTTATAACCGTACCGAAGCTTTGCATTTTATCAATCATAATAATCCTCCCAAAACTGTTTTTCATGAGTAAAACTGGTTCCGGCTTGAAGGCTCCAAGCCGGAACCAACGCCGGAACCAGAACTTTAAGCCGGAACCGTATCGTTTTTCTTGTTATTTCATAATATTAAGTGTGTTTGGTTTTTAAAAACAATAAATTTGGGCCGGAACCGGTTTTTTTGAGAAAAACTTAAAAGTGAACAGTTTTTAGGTTGAAACTGAAACCTATTTAAAAAACCATATAAATCACATTACCTTCTTTTCTGTATTTTCGTCTTCTGGTTTTTGAGGTAACCGTTTTTCAATAACCTCTAAACGGGATTTTATTATTTTAAGCTCTTTTTCTGTTTCGATAGTGTGAGAAAAATATCGGATATTTCGCTCCAGGGCGTCATAAGCCACCTGGTTGCCGCTTTTTAAAACCTTCCTGGCACCTTCTAATAATTCTACGATCTCAGGATCCTCATTTTCTACCTTATATATAGAAGCCTCCTCAGCGACCTGCATTTCACCTTCTGTTTTAGTTTTTTGAGTGATTTTATATTTACCGGTGAAAATGTAATCTAAAGACACACCTTCATCTTCGCAAAATGCAATTATTTTTTTAAACGGTATAGAATTCCGCGTGCGCCAACTTGTAATAGTAGTCGGCGCAACTTTCCAGTGTTTAGCGAGTTTAATATCAGTCTTAAAACCTTTATATTTTAAGATCCGATCAATTATTTTTGAAGAAAGCTGCATTTTGCGAATTTTTTTCTTGACATGCCCGCAATATGTAAATATTAAGTTGAATATTGCAATTTTACGCAACGGACAAAAAAAGAGAGATGACGGTAACCTTTAACCCCTAAACGGGTCAGGAGGGTCAAATGGCCAATTTGGAACCTTACGATAAAAAATATCCCTGTATGCCTGCGATGCATTCACAGACATTTCACGATAAGAATACCCTGGCGCAAGATAATGTTCATGCTGCACAAGACCTTCTAAAAGATGATATGCACGTTTTACCTCATATAGAGCAGCCAGAACCAGAAAACGCTTTACGGCAGGATCTTGCCACGCCTTCTTATTCTTTCGCTGAGATGGTGTCGAG
>JADFUO010000522.1 GCA_015222115.1 Bacteroidota bacterium
ACACTTACTTTATGGACGAACACTAATTAGTCCTTGCACAAAAACTCAGTGTTTGATAAGAAAACGTCAAGAATCCCGAGTACTCGGGACGAAATCTTAAAACTCAGGAGTCCATACGGATGACTGTGTTTTAAGATGAGTATAACGCAGTTATTGGCGTTTTCTTGCAAACACTAAGTATCAATCCAATGAATGAACAATTAATCCACTTCTCAATTTTGGTTCAAACCATGTGGTTTTTGGAGGCATAATGTTGCCTGTATCGGCAATATTTATCAATTGTTTCATTGATACAGGATAAAGAGCAAAAGCCACTTTCATTTCTCCGCTGTCAACTCTTTTCTTTAATTCACCCAAACCACGAATACCCCCGACAAAATCAATTCGTTTGGAGCGTCTTAGGTCTTTTATGTCAAGTATTGGGTCTAAAATCTGTTTTGTCAAAATAGTAACATCAAGAACACCAATCGGGTCGTTATCATCGTAAGTACCATCTTTTGCAGTTAATGAATACCATTTTCCGTCAAGGTACATTGAAAAGTTATGTAAATGGTCGGGTTTATATATTTCAGTTCCTTTATCTTCAATAATGAATCCTTTCTTAAGCTTTTCTAAAAATTCTTCAGGTGTGTTTCCGTTAAGGTCTTCAACTACACGATTGTAATCAATAATTGTTAATTGATTATCAGGGAAATGAACAGCAAGGAAAAAGTTATATTCCTCGTCACCTTTATGATTTGGATTGTTTTTTTTACGTTCATTTCCTACTAAAGCAGCAGCAGCAGTTCTATGGTGGCCATCAGCAACATAAGTGGCAGGTAAAGCTTTGAACAGTTCGATTATCCTGTTTATTTTATCCTGGTCGCGAATAACCCAAAAATGATGCCCGAAACCATCCTCGGAAGTAAAATCATATTCAGGTTTATTTTTTATAACTTCGGCTACAATATCATCAATTTCTTTAACAGCAGGATAAACAAAGAAAACAGGCTCGTAATTCATGCTGCTTGTTCGTATATGGTTCATCCGGTCTTCTTCTTTGTCAGGACGGGTTAACTCATGCTTTTTTATCACATTGTTCATGTAATCCTCAACACCTGCACAGCCAACAATGCCGTATTGCGTTTTTCCGTTCATTGTCTGGGCATAAATGTAAAGGTAATCCTTATCATCCTGAACCAGAATTTTATCGTTTATCAGTTTGAAAAAATTCTCTTTTCCTTTTTCATAAACTGCTTTATCGTGAGGATCAATATCATCCGGTAAATCAATTTCGGGTTTCACAACATGAAGATATGAATATTTGTTATAAGCTGATTCAATCCGGGCTTCTTCTTTATTTAAAACGTCATACGGACGTGAAGCTATTGAATGTGCTTTTTCTTTTACGGGTCGTATACCTTTAAATGCTTTTAAAATTGCCATAATTAGTAAGAATTTGCTTCTACTTTTTCTTCATTTATAGAATTATTTGAAGAAGTTTTGTTATAATTATTTCTTTGTAAAGATGAAATAAGAGCACCAATCATTTTTGTCATTTCAATTAAATAATTTCTTGATTCATCTGTCATAATATCTGTAATATAATTCAGATTATGTGAAATGGTTGTATAAACCAGACATTCTCTAACTGAACTTTTTGCCATTTTCAGATAATAAACAAACTGACTTTTATTCCTTGCAGAACCTTCGGCAATGTTCAGAGCAATATTTCTGGATGCATTATTAAACCTTGGAACCAAATCGTTGTTTTCTTGTTCGGGAAATAATTTAGTTGCTTCATAAACCCAATTGATATAATCCAGTGCTTTCTGATAAATTCTCAAATCTTCAAACCTGAAGAAAGTATATGTTTTTTCATTATCAAATTCATTTTCCATATTCTTAGTTATTTTAATTAGTTAAATATTTAATTAATTTACCTGATAAGTTTTATCACCTTTTTCAAGATAATTGATGATTTGGGTAGCTGCTGCAATACCGGCATTTATATTTGCTTCAGATGTTTGAGCACCCATTTTTTTAGGTGTAAAGAAAAATCTTCCTTCGAATTTTTCGGCAATCTCGTCTTTGCAATCCGGAGCAATGTCAGAGATGTACTTGAAGTCGTTTCTGTCAGCAAATATTTTTAATAAGCTTTCTTCACAAACAACCTCTTTTCTTGCAGTGTTGACAAGTGTAGCACCTTTTGGCATTAATGAAAGAAGTTCGTAGTTAATTGAGTTTTTTGTCTTTTCATTTGCAGGGATATGTACTGAAACATACTGGCAAGTTTTATAGAGTTCCTCAGCTGAATCCAAAACTTTCACACCATCTTTTTCAATAGTTTCCTTTGGGATGAATGGGTCATAAGCATAAATTTCCATTCCGAAGCCTTTTGCAATTTCAGCAACATATTTTCCGACATTTCCATAAGCGTGGATTCCGAGTTTTTTCCCGCGAAGTTCAGTACCTGCAGTGCCGTTAAATTGGTTTCTTACAAGGTAAACCATCATTCCGAGTGCCAGTTCGGCAACTGCATTTGAGTTTTGTCCCGGAGTGTTCATTGCAACAACTCCTTTGTCGGTAGCTGCTTCAAGGTCAATATTATCGTATCCGGCGCCCGCTCTCACAATAATTTTAAGGTTCTTTCCCGAATCAATAACTTCTTTTGTAGCTTTATCGCTTCTGATAATTAAAGCGTCAACATCTTCAACTGCTTTAACAAAATCCGACTGTTCGGGGTACTTTTCAAGAAGAATAGTTTCATATCCTGCTTTATCAAAGATTTCTTTTATCTGATTAACCGCTGCCGGTGCAAACGGCTTAACGGTTGCTATTAAAACTTTAGTCATGGTATTAAATTTTTAAATTGTTTTTTCAAAATCCTGCATTACATTAATAAGAACTTCAACGCTTTCAATTGGGAGAGCATTGTATGTAGAAGCTCTGAAGCCACCGACTGAACGGTGTCCTTTAATTCCTATCATTCCTCTTTCTGAAGCAAAATCAAAGAATTCTTTTTCGTATTTTTCATACCCGTCGTTCATCACAAAACAAATGTTCATTAATGAGCGGTCTTCTTTATACAAAACAGTTCCTTTAAAAATAGGGCTTCTGTCAATTTCGTCATAAAGCATTCCTGCTTTTTTAACATTGATTTTATGCATTTCTTCAAGACCACCCATATTTTTTAGCCATTTTAATGTTTGAAGTGCTGCAAAAACCGGAACACAAGGAGGTGTGTTGAACATTGATTCTTTTTCAATATGAGTTCTGTAATCAAGCATTGTAAGCATGGGATGGTCAACTTTTCCTAAAACATCATTTTTAACAATAACAAATGTAACTCCGGCAGGAGCTAAGTTCTTTTGCGCACCACCATATATAATTGCATATTTGGAAACATCAACAGGCCGGCTGAAAATATCGGAAGACATATCAGCAACTAACGGAACGTTTACATCTAAATCTTTTTTTATTTCAGTCCCGTAAATGGTATTATTGGTTGTGATGTGAAAATAATCAGCATCATCAGGAACAATATAATCTTTAGGAATGTAAGCAAAATTCTTATCTTCTGAAGATCCAACAACATCAACTTCTCCAAATATTTTTGCTTCTTTAATAGCTTTTTTTGCCCATGCACCCGTATTTAAATAGGCAGCTTTTTTAATAAATAAATTATATGGAACCATTGCAAACTGGGTGCTTGCACCACCTCCTAAAAACAAAACCGAATAACCTTCGGGAATTTTTAAGAGTTCATTAAATAATGATACAGCTTCATCCATAACAGCAACAAATTGCTTGCTACGGTGCGATATCTCCATTAACGATAAATCCATATCTGCAAAATTATAAAGAGCTTTTGCAGTATTTTCAATCGTGTATTGCGGCAGGATAGATGGTCCTGCATAAAAATTATGTTTTTTCATAATAGTATATTTTAGTTGTTAATTGTGATAAAAAAAACAAGCAAAGATAAATTATTTTACCTATAAAAAACAAGATAGTATCATAAAAATAATTAAAGTATTTTTGCATATATATATTATGGTCGAAAAACCTATAAGGTTTTAATTTTTATCTCCTGTTTTCCGCACACATAAATAAAGTTGAATGTTTTAAGATATAAAATCCAGAATAACAACATAATACAACTTGAACTTTTATGGTTTTGGGTGTCCTGGAAATTTAAAGCCAATTTTTTGATAAATTTGAATATGTTATGAAATTCAGAGACCTCTGCACACATAAGTAG
>JADFUO010000060.1 GCA_015222115.1 Bacteroidota bacterium
AAATGTGCTAAATCTAAAAGTTATTACTTTTGTTCGTAGCATTGGGAATTTATACTGAAAATTAATTTTATGGACAGGAAAAGAACTATCGGTGCTAACATAATTAATCTTGATTCTGTAGATTCAACAAATAGTTATGCTGCAAAGATGATGCCTGAAGATAGATTGCCGGAAGGAACGGTTATTGTTGCCAAAACTCAACATGCCGGTAAAGGGCAGGATAAAAATTACTGGGAAAGTGCTCCATTCAGTAATTTAACATTCAGTGTTGTGTTATACCCTGATTTTCTTGCAGTTGAAAAACAGTTTATATTAAACAAATTTGTTGCATTAGCTGTTTATGATTTTGTAAAATCTTTTATAAAAAAACATAAGGTAAGTATAAAATGGCCAAACGACATATATATTGATGAAAAAAAGGTAGCCGGCATTTTGATTAACAACACCATCCAAGGAAATGTTTTTGATTATTCAATAATCGGAATAGGTTTGAACATAAATCAAATTAAATTTAACAGTGAAGCACCAAATCCGGTTTCTTTGATTAATATTTTAAAAGAACACCTGAACCTGAAAAACTGTTTGGATAAACTTTGTATTTTTTTAGAAAAAAGATATTTTCAATTAAGAAGCGGGCAGGAGGGACTTATTAATTCGGATTATCTAAAATCTATGTTCAGATTTCAATCATTTCATAAATACAAATTTAAAGATAAAATTATTGAAGCAAAAATAACAAATGTTTCTGAGTTCGGAAAATTAATACTTGAAACCCGTGATTCGGAAAAAATTGAATGTGATATTAAAGAGGTTTCGTTTATCCTTAAGAAGCATTAATGTTTATTTGTTATTATCTAATTAATTGTCAGAACAATTGGAGAAAGTGACCTGTCAATGCCATCGGGGTCACGGGCAACAATGTTTTCAAACACTATATTTTGTCCCCTGTTTGTTCGTTTAATTTGTTCTATCATTTCATCCGTAAGATAGGAGTTGTTTGAATTAAAGTGATAAACTTTAAAACCTCTTTGAATTGTCATGGTAAAAGAACTAATCACAAAAGAATGGTCGAATTCAAAGTCAGCAGGCATTTTTGGGGATAATGTCCCCGCAGCAATCATAATTTCCCGGTTGATTACACCTGAATTTTTATTTGCAATTGTCGCAATTGGATCAGGAAGTTTTTTGACTCTAAATTTTTTTGATCCTATTTCCCTTTTAACACCATTTATATTGGCTGAAATGTTGATAATTGCCTCTGTGAAGCCGGGGGGAATATTCACTATCCAATCATCATTGAAAGGATCACGTTTTATAGTACCACAGGAAATAGAAGGCGTTAAATTTTCTTTAGGTATTCCGGAAATAGAAATAGAAACAGGATTACCAACACCAATATAAAACACATTCATTTTTTTGGCAGATATGGTATAAGAAGGTTTAGCTACAACGTATTCAGTATTAAAATGATAATCGTTTACAATACCGGTGCCTGTTTTTGCCCTTACAAATCCTGCGTATTTTTTTATTCCTTCTGATCTGGCCGGGAAATTAATAATTATTTTTCCAGGTTTACTATCAAGTAATATAGCTTGCTTATATTGTGTTACGGGCAGATAGTCAATATCTTTCGAATAATAAACTTCAGGACTTTGAGTTGTATCATAAGCAGCTACGATTATTTCGGCGTAATATTCGTCGCCGATAAAAACAAAATTACTTTTTGGAAGAACCTTCGCTTCTATTCTGTCAAACTTAAAGTCCCCCTGTCCAATTGACTTATGCAATAAATTAACAACATCAAATTCTGCATTATAAATGTCTGAAATGATTTTATTCAAAATAGGAATATCAGCGGCAAGAATTGTATTATAAAAAAAGTATGTTTCCCAGTTTAGCTCTTTACCATCTGCATTATAATAAGGACCTTCGGTAGTAAGGCCGAGGTTTACATTATCTAAGTTTTTCGGATCAACCAATTTGAGCATTTTTTGACGATATTCATTTATTTTATCTTTTAATTCTTTTGAAACACCATCAGAGCCATCATCCGAATTTCCCATAAAATAATTTGTAGGTATAGTGTAATTGTCTTTCTTCCGTAGTTCTTTAACGGAGATATTTTTTGCAGAATCAATAGAGATGCCTTCAGTTTTTGAGATTAATTTATTTCGAATGTAATTAATATATTTAACCATTTCACGAGAAAGTAATTTTGCCTCCTTTGCTTTTTCCCAGAATGGCTGTACTTTAATCTGGTTCAGCTGATAATTTTTTTCAAAATTTGTATAAATATCTTGCAATTTTTGTGAAAAATTTACATTTGTCTCTAATATGTTTTCATCCACAACAACAAAGGCATTAATTACATCTTTGGAAACATTTAATGCTAATAAAGCCATCATAACTAAATACATCATAGCTATCATTCTTTGCCTTGGTGTTTCTTTAGCTCCTGCCATTTGTAACTGACTGTTTGTTATAAAATAATATCAACTATTGAGTAATTGTGTATTGCACATATATTGTAGTTGTACCAGATAGTAGTTTTGAATAGTCTGTTATAATAAATGAGAAGGTAAGTCGGTGGCCTTCGTTCCTTCCTGATCCTGTATAACACGTACCAATATTATCAATCACTACGCGTGGCATATGAGTAACAGCTATTTTTCCGGTAGGTGTTCCCGGTTTGCCTTTGCTCATACCTATATAAGAACTGGCTTCAATTTGTAGCTCCAGTCCTTCAGGAATACTACCCGAAGCCACTTCAACTGTAATGGAAATGGTTGGTTCAGACGGATGGACTAAAGTTGTATAATTAAGCCATTGTGAATCGTCAGTAATAATTTTTTTAGATAAACCTGCATGGAAAGTAGGTGTCAAATCCATGTATATTGGATTTATATTGGTAAGTGAAATACTGTTTTGTGCATGTGATACACAACTTATTGAAAGCAATAATATCCAGAAAATTGTTCGTAGTTTGTTCATTATGATATAAGTTTTTTGTTATAAAATTAGAATTTTTTTTGAAATTTTATCCTGCGGGATTTTTTCTTTATAATTACATTAATATTTTTTACTTGCCCTGAAGTCAGGTTTATATAATATTCGTCGGTTACCAGTTTGTATCCTTTTGGGATACCTCTGTCGTACACTTTTACTTTCCATTGTCCTGGCCTTAGGTCTTCAAAATTGAATGTCCCATCTTTTTTGGTGAATACCCTATATATTTCATTTCCATTATTGGCTTCAATTATCAGGTTTTTTATTTCTTCTTTTACCGGAATAAAACCTTTCTTATCCTTATTTTCATCTTCCTCAATAACTATAGTGCCGGTTATTTTCCCTGATTTTGTTAAGGAAATTTCAAAAAATGTTTCTTGCCCAGGGAGTATTTCTATTTTATAAGGTCCCGGTGTTTCAGCAATAGAATTTAGTCCTGATTTTGAATTGTCCATGAATAAAAAATGCGTTCCTGTTTTAACATAAGGAAAGTCAAATTCGCCATTTTTATCAGAAATATCAATATTACCGGAGAGAGTAAATAAAATTCCCTCAACATTATCCACACCGTTGTTTATTACTTTGCCCTTTAGGCTTCCAATATCTTTCGTTCTCGAAACCGGAATATTTATAGTGTAAGTATAGTTTAAACTTGCACTCAATTGCGTATTGTTTAAGTAGTTTTTTCTGAGGTCGTAATTTACACCTACTCCAAATTCATGATTTCTATTTACGAGGTAGTTGGCATCTAAAGCAAGTAAGCTTCTGTCTCTATAATATTCTTCTACCTCATAATTATTTTGGTATTGAAATACAATAGTCATCTTCTTATTCCAACTGGCATTAATCGTACCACCATAAAAAAACCTTGTAAAATCGTCGGTAAGGTATTGTTGATTTCCCAGATAACTAACAAAACCTTTCACAAATATATTTTTATTGATTTTGTATAGTAGAGTTAAATTAGCGTTTAATACATTTGTTAATTCACCCTCTTTCATTTGTAATAAATTTTTTGTTTTGCCTATAGCCCCATAAATATTTATTCCAAATCGTTTTATTTTACTCTGAAGTGTAAGTCGTGCTGTATATTCCTTATAATCAAATTGTTTTGGCGTCCTCCTATCTTCTCTTCCTCGCATGTTTATTCCAATGCTTATACTATGATTATAATTAAGACTATAGCCTGCCGAAAAATTTAGGTTGTCACTAAAAGGCGCATTTGCATACATCGTATCTAAGGCAATATTGAAATGGTTATAATTATAATTAACAGATAGGTTTACTTTGCGCAAAATATTTGTACTTATACCAGTTGACATGTACCGAGAATTTGATAAATAACCCGGGAAATCTTTATCTGCCATTGTGTAGTTAAAAAATAACCTGTATCGGGAATAGTTGATTTTGAAGGCTGTTGAATATGCCATGGTCATTTTTCCATTTGCCATTCCGGAAGCATACTCAAGCTCAATATTACCCCACGAAAAGGGGATTGCTTCTCCTGAAATTGTAATAAGTTGGGCTGTACTGTCTGTTATAAACGCTTTGTTAAGATAACCTGCATTTATCCGAAACTTTTTACCTGAAAAATAGCTTCCGAATACAGAAAATACGCGTTTTATATTGGGATAAAATCGAGGGTAATTTATAAATGATCCAACACTTAGTTTTTTAAATTTATGTTTATATTCAACACCCCTGCCATTTCTTGAACCTTCGGTTAAATTGGTGAGTCTGTAACTATTATCACCAAGTACTACTTTTGAACGCATTGAAGAATATTTTACATAATACTCATCAGTTTGCCCTAAAATTGGGTTTCCTTGTCGGTTGGGCCCGCGAAAATGAAAGTCAACTGCTCTCATTTTTTTTTTGGATAACATACCGGCACCTTTTATGTCGAACATGGCACCGTATTTTCTATCACCAAGTTGATCATCTGTAACAAGACGTCCGGATATTTTAACGGGAATACGGTTGTAGGAATCAAATTTAACTTTATCAGAAGGAATTACATCAAAAATATATGAAACAGTGCTTTTTGTTTCAGGGCTTTCAATAATTGACGCTGTAAAGCTTACGCTATTTCGCGTATAATGTATTATATCTTTCACAGTAGTAATGAAAACCCGAGTAAATATCAAAGAATCAGGAGCTAAAGTAAAAGTTCTGGTTTCTGGTACATTTACGTTTATAATCGTAGCTTGAATATTTGCCTCGACATTTGATAAATTCTGTATCATAAATTTTACACTCAGCGTATCTCCGGAAAATACATATTCAGGAGCTTTCATTATTTTTGTTAGAATCTCATATCTTGGTTTTACATAAACAGGAATTTTAACCGTCCCAATTTTGATATTTTCTGATTTTTCATATGCGTCAATGTAAATAGTATAATCGCCTACCTTGGTAGACTCCAGAATATAAAAACTAAAAATTTTTAATTTTTTACTAGCCTTTTCAACAATAACAGATGTATAATCTGTTAGTTGACTCCAGCCTTTGGGCGTGTTAATTTTAAGGTGGAACTCTCTTGCTATTTCGGAATTATTGATCAACACAATAACTATATTAGAAGTAGAACCCGGTGTTAGTCCTTTCTTATTTTGTTTGTATTTAAGCGCTATACCATAAAGGGTTTCATATTTGCTAACGGTGTG
>JADFUO010000523.1 GCA_015222115.1 Bacteroidota bacterium
ATTATCAGGAAAATAAATATTGATACAATAACTATTGAACGTCAGTTTTACAAATCATCATGGTTGGAAAAATCAGATGAACAAAAAGCCAAAGATGCCGCTGATTATCTGGAAAAGATAAGAGAAAACAGGTTTTTACTTATTACCGGCTATCAGGAAGTAAATTATGGTGAAAGCATTGAATATATGGATAATGAACTTAAAAAGCTTGAAGATGAATACTTGTCACTTTTTACAGGTGTAACAAAAAAAGGTATCATTAATTATACTTTTACTTATTTACCTGATGCCCAAAATAGCGAAGTATCAGAACCTGTTTTCAAGTTCTCTGAAAGCAAGGGAGCTTTTGATTTATCAGGTTCAATAGGAGGGAATGTAATGATACAAATTGATAAAATTGGAAATACGTCATTAGTTAGTGAGTTTATTAAAAATAATAATATTACAAATATTGAGCCAATAGGGTTTTACTATCGTTTACCTGAATATGCTGAAATAACTATAAAATTTAATAATGAAGTTATTGCTAAAAGCACTGCTTTGATAAGTCAGTTCGGAATAGTAACCAATATCCCTTCGCTTGATACTGAAATGCAGTTTTATCCTGAAACAGGAAGTATCAGGAAAGTTTTATTGAAATAATTACAAAACCAAAAGATCTGAAAAAAATTACCTAACCTTCACAAGCCCCTGTATGACTTCGTCACAGGGCAGGCAGAACCAAACAGGATTTTATTGTTACGGGTTACGAGTTACAGGTTGCGGGTTAACACAACTCGCAACCCGCAACTTTTTCTGCCAATGACCGAAGGGAATCCGTACGACTAAAAGGAGTCCGTATGGATGGAAAAAAACACGAATATTAGAATTAAGACTAAGGGACTATTGCTTCCCTGATTTTAATTAGCTTTTTAATCAAATCTTCAAGGAGATTAAGATTTAGCATATTTGCACCATCTGATTTTGCATTTTTAGGGTCCGGGTGAGTTTCAATAAAAATTCCATCAGCACCAACAGCCACTCCGGCTTTGGCAACTGTTTCAATTAATTCGGGTTTTCCGCCTGTAATACCTTCCGGTTGATTTGGTTGCTGCAACGAATGTGTTATATCCAGAACAACAGGAACATTAAACTTCTGCATTTCGGGGATACTACGATAATCAATAATCAAATCCTGATATCCGAACATACTGCCTCTTTCTGTTATCATAATATTTTTATTACCTGATTTTCTTACTTTTTCAACTGCAAATTTCATTGCATCAGGAGATACAAATTGTCCTTTTTTTATGTTAATAGATTTGCCTGTATATGCTGCTGCTACAAGCAAATCTGTTTGTCTGCAAAGAAAAGCGGGAATTTGCAGGACATCAACATATTCAGCGGCAATTAATGCTTCAGCTTCTGAATGAATATCAGCAAGTGTGGGTATGTTGAATTCAAAACCTACCTTTTCAATTATTTTTAATGCTTCAATATCACCGATACCTGTAAAAGATTCCAGTTTTGACCTGTTTGCTTTTTTGTATGATGCTTTAAAAATATAAGGCACTTTATATTTATCAGCAATTTTACTCACTTTATCAGCAATAATAAAAGGAGTTTTATCATCCTCAATTACACAGGGTCCTGCAATCAGAAAGAAATTTCTACTATCTAAGTGTTTAATGTTTGGAATATTTGGTATCATAATTAATATTTTTTTCAAATTTAGAAAAAATTTTTGTTTACTTGCATTTTTTAATGATAACATTTTAACGATGTTCAATAAAATGTATTTTAGGAATTACGTTTTTGGTATTCTTTTGTCTCGTAATTCTAATCCCATTATAAGTAACAATCATCACCCTGAGCGAAGCCGAAGGGTCGGCTACGCTCAACATGACATTTTTTGAATTATGGTATTAATGAATAAAATGGAGTATTTTGTGTATATATTAGAATGCCGGGATAATTCCTTATATGTAGGTTTTACAAACGACCTGACCCGCAGAATGATTGAGCATACATCAGGTTTGAAGACCGATTGTTATACTTTTAAAAGAAGACCTGTTATACTAAAACATTTTATAACTTTTGACAATCCGAATGATGCAATTTACTGGGAAAAGAAATTGAAAAAATGGTCACGAGCGAAAAAAGAAGCATTTATGAAGAAAGACTGGAAAAAGCTTAACAATTTAGCAGAGTGTAAAAATGCAACTTCCCATAAATATAATAAACGTAAAGAGGGTAGGGGAAATAAATAATGCTTCGTCTCCGCTCAGCATGACAACAGTCACCCTGAGCGAAGTCGAAGGGTCGACTACGCTCGGCATGACAGTTTTGTTGGTTACCCTGAGCCTTTCGGCAAGCTCAAGATAGACTCCGCCGAAGGGTGCTTCGTCTGAAATCAATTTCCAGTTCCAAAGTTAAGATAAATCATAAAATTTACAACAAATCAGTAATTATATTTCTTCTTCCATAGCGTCTTTAATCTTGCCCTGATGTCATTTTCTCTCGAATTGTTTCCGGGTTCGTAAAATTTATTTCCTTTAATATTTTCAGGAAGAAACTCAAGATCAACAAAATTATTATCATATTGATGCGCGTATTTATAATTTTTTCCGTATCCAATATCCTTCATTAATTTTGTGGGAGCATTTCTAATGTGAAGCGGGACAGGCAAATCACCGGTTTTACTAACCATGTTTTGAGCTTCTATAA
>JADFUO010000061.1 GCA_015222115.1 Bacteroidota bacterium
CCAATGATCTTGTTAAGTAACTTTTTTATCAGGGCACCTGATTTTTCTATCTGAACAATATTATAAGCATCACTGCTGCATTCATAATTTATTATTTCAGCATAAATATCTGCTCCTCTTTGCTGTGCAGATTCAAGTTCCTCAAGTAAAAGTATGCATCCGGCACCTTCCGAAAATAAGAATCCGCTCCTTTTCTTTGAAAACGGCATAGGAATCCCGTTTTCAGATTTTGTGAGTGTTCCAAGTGTATCGAAACCCCGCATGATAGTCCCACTATTATCCATTAAACATTCGACACCTCCGGTTATCGCCATTCCTGCATAACCATCCCTGATCCTGCGAAATGCTTCTCCAACAGCATAAGTACCGGAAGCACATGAAGTATTTAAAGTAAAATTGGCACCATTAATATTATATAAGATGGTTACCCAGCTTGCTGCTGAATCAGGCATAATTAATGGAATCACCATTCTGTTATACTTAGGGCTGATATCAAATTTTTCTAACAAATCCGGGGTATCGTAAAAGGTATGTGATGCAAAAGCGTTAAAGCCTGCTTTTAAACTGCAAATCCCCATTCCTAAAATAACAACCGCATCTTTCAGGCACTCATAGCCGGAAACTTCATTTTTTTTCATCTTAAATCCGGCATCTTTTAAAGCCAGTTCAGCTCCTATAACCGATAGCTTTGAAGTTTCCTCCATTATAACATTATATTTTGAGGGAATACCAAAATCCTTTAATGAAATCTCAGGAAAGGGAACGTAATATTTAGATTTGAAACTGTAGCTCTTTTCAAACCTTTCAGGTATTTTACAAACATTCATCTTTTTACTTAGCAAGCTATTCCAGAATTCATCTTTACCAATTCCAACAGATGTGACCGGTCCGATACCGGTAATAACTACCCTTTTTTTCGAATCCGTTTTCATGGCGATAAATATTTAGTCAATTCATTAAGATAGTCCCTGACATCTTCGAAATCTCTTGCGGAAATATCAAAATCGTCAAAGCATATCTTTTCTTTACCTTCGAATAAAACTTTCCTTGAATCCCCGGTAATTTCTCCAATCCTGTTAACCTGAATTTTCCTGGTACTTGCATGGTTTAAAAATTCCTCCTCATCTTCTTTTCTGATAGTGAACAGGAGTTCATATTCCCCGCATTCACCCATAAACAGTAAAGTTTTGGGTTTAGATAGAAGTTTACAGGCAATCACACCTTCGTTCAGGTAAGGCAGATTCTTTACTTCATATCCAACATTATTGATTTCCGCAATGGTATTTAAAGCATTTAACACACCATCGCTGGTATCTATACAACAGGTGGCATACTCTCTTATTACCACAGATTCATTGAGTCTTAATTTAAAATAAGTCTTATACCTCTTGATTATCTTACTAATGATTTTTTTATCAGAGTACAGCATTAAAGCAGCTTCTAAATTACCGGCTCCTGTTTTTCCGGTTATATAAATTAAATCCCCGGGTTCAGCACCTTTTCTTGTAATTGAATTATCTGCCTCACCCAGACAGATCCCCGTGTAATGCCAAATCTTTGACATTCCCAGGTCTCCACCGATAAAAGCTGCTCCTGAAAGATTAAGAACATCCGCTATACCTTTAGAAAACTTTTCGATATAACTATGATCCCAGTTTTTAGATACCTGGACACTATGTGCATAAAATTTTGGTATTCCCCCGCTGGCAAGAATATCGCTGATAGTACAAACAGCCATATTCCAGCCAAGTACATGGGGATCATCATCTCTGAACATATCTTCACCGGAAAACTCATCTGTAGTGAACAACATTTGCTTTGAGCCATAATCTATGATCTCAGCATCCGATTCAAAAAAATCATTTATATGCTGACAACTTCTTGGCAGTTGACTCAGAAAATTATTGATTATTTCTTTTTCTTTGTTCATAAGATTGTAATAAAAAATTTTAATACTATCTCATTAAAATTGTTGTAAGTAAAATTTTTGTTTTCCAGGGAAACCTATTCTATGATAAAAACAATCACATAAATTACTCTCCAACTTTTGATAGTCTCCTCATCCATCTCCAATGTGTAAAAAAGAGCACAAGGCAAATTATTATCAGAAGGCTGTTAACAATTATAGTCTGGTTAGTTTTATGTTTTGCAGACTGAATTCTGTCATCTTTTGCTGCATTAAACATGGCAAGAAGGGTAACTTCATCAGGTATATAAGCCTGTTCCTTTTCACCTGACTTTAATATGTCCATTTTATAATTCTCAAAGGATACAAGACTTGGAGCTTTTGGATCAACCCATTGCGCATGCATTGGATCACTGAGGTCGATAATTGCATTAACAAGTGATGTTACAGAAATAAGTAATGTTATCACTGCTACCAGACACACGGCATAACCGTAAATCATAGGGATTTTGCTTTGTTTTTCCATGATGTTAAGTTTTATAAATAATTAATTTCATTGGTTTACATTTATTGATGCTGTAAATATAATTAAATAGAGAAGTGAAGTCAAGTTTATGATAAGTATTATTATTGAATTTCGTTGATGCATAATGTTTTATTTCGAGCCAAAATTAAATTTATTTTAATAGCTTTAATATTTAATGTTTATATGATATTAGTTTATTAATTATTTTTTTATAAAACTCGACTGACTACATGTCTGTATTCTATGGTACGAGCGTTTATGGCTTGCTTAAAAACGTACACCAAATCCTCCACCAATAAATACATGATTATATTTTACTTCGGTTTTCGGCAACATATCACGATAAGGATTTTCATTGAATGGACCAATTTCCGCTTTACCCACATATCTGTACTGAGCATTCAGTTCAAAAAAGAAACGTGACTTTTTTGGGATTCTTAATCCAAAATCTATTAAAAATCCAACTTTCGTATGCTTATATTCAACATCGACCCCTTCTGGATGGTCGCTGCTTTCCCAGGCCTTTGTGAAATAAACAGAAGGCCCAATACCGATTCTCACGATATCATACGAATTGTATGAAAAGATTGGAGAAATATGAATGACTGAATAATCTATGTCTAAGCGATGGCCCCATGTTTGGATCTTGTATCCATGTGTACTGCCAAGGTGTGTATTTCCTCCGGCAATTCCAATGGAAAATGGAGGTTTCAGATAATATTTTACACTTATCATCCATGAAGGTATAAAATTCTCAGAATAGGGATGATGCGTAACTGATGATGAACTCCCAAACCAGCCATATACTCTTTTGGAGCAGTCAAATCCATGGTTAACCATTGCGTCTTCTATTTGTTTACACGGACCTCCGATCTGCCAACCCAGGTGCAAAGCAACTGACCATTTCTTTAATTTCGGGATGTCTGAACTCTGAGATTCTTGAGCAGTTGAAACAGTTATTATAAAACTGCTGATCAAAATAGTTAATATTAATTTTTTCATGGCTTAAAGTTTTTAGTTAATAATTTAAATATTTAGTTAATTTTATTTAAGCTATTCTTAAACGAAATCAATGCATTACGTAATAGAATAGCCAGAACCACGGACATTAATCCACCCGGAATAGGAAGAATGGCACTTGCAATATTTTTAACAGAATCAACATTAACACCTCCTCTTATAATAGGTACTAATCTGTTGGGATCCTTTTTACTTGGTATTTCTTTAACTAAGTTGGAATAAATGTCAATGATACAAACACCCTTTTTTAGCCATTCAGCTTGTACATATTCCGGATTTTTAGTTACAACAACCAAATAATCAGCTCTTTTACAGTGTTCTGCCAATTTTTGAGAATTCTTATTCACAAAAGTAAGAGCACAATCATCAGGGACAGCTTTAATAAATGCTGTTCGGGCTACCATATTTACTAAAGGGTTAGAGAAAAATTCATCATCCAAAATAAGAACCCATTCTTTATCTTTTTGAATTTGAATGCTGTTACTTTTAAATAATTCTAATAAGGCTGTAGGTAAACACATTGGATATTTGTTTATTTGAATATCCGGTATCAGCGTGCCTATCATATTTTGAGGATGAAATCCTTCTACCTCTTTATCAGGATCAATTTTATTTGATATTCGGATAGGATTTAAATGCTCGGGCAAAGGTTGAAGAATAACAATAGCATGTATATCATTATTCTTATTTAATTTTTCGATTAGATCAAATAATTCATCTTCTGTTACATGACCGGTTTTTATTTCCTTAAAAACATTAAATCCCATATCTTCTGCTAATTGTACATGAAAAGGAATATTGTATTTAGCAAGGGGTACGGATGAAAATCCGATAAATGCAATTCCGGGTACTTTATTATACTTGTCTTGAAGTTTTGATATCTCATTTTTAACTTCACTTAGTATTTTTTCCTGAAGCGTATTTCCTTTTAAAATTTTTGTTTCCATAAGGCTAAGTTTTTAAATGTTTTTGAATCCATGTTAAAATATTGTGTTATTATTTTGTTTAATATCTTGTTTATTGTTATGTTGAATAATATACCGTCGTGTTGGGTGTCGTTTTCTTATCTTTATTTTTCCTTTATAGTATATTTTCTAAGTTTATTTTTGTTTCTATTATAATTATTAATGTTTCCATTTATGGGAATTTTTACTTTGATTGACCCAATCAATGCACCTATTCCAGCTCCGCTAACTGCAAGTGGTACCCCTGCCATTAAAGCTTTTTGCCCAGCAGTATAACGCAAACAAATCCAAGAACCTGAAGGACAAGGTGGATCATCACCATCAATTAGTCCTATTAATACACCCACAACTAAGCCTGAAACAGCTCCAATCAAAACTCCTTTTCCAATACTGTTTTTTCTTCTGGTTTTGATTGTCTCTATATTATTAATATTGAGTTTTGCAATTTCAAATCTATCTGTAGAATAATCCTGAATTACTACAGATCTCGAAACTAATATTGAGGAATCTTTAACTTCGTATAAAACGCCCTTAATTTTGAATGGCTCACTATTCAATGAAACCCATGTTCTATAGATTTTAATCTTTTGAAAAGTATCCTGAGCATTTAAGGAATTTAGACAGCATAATACTATTAATGCAATTACAGGGACTTTATTATACCTTTTAATAAGGTTTAATATTTCATTTTTAATATCACTTAGTATTTTTTCCTGAAGCGTATTTCCTTTTAAAATTTTTGTTTCCATAGCATAAATTTTTTTGATTAATAAATTATTGTTAGCGGGATAAAATTAGTATCAGGAATAAGCTAATCAAAACGGAGTTTTACAAACCCTATCCTGAAATTTGCAATTTTTGCGGTTTAGATACAAAAGTCTTTTGGATAAGGGACATTTATCACAATTTTATTAAATAGATTTCTTCAATTTTGTGAATCCTGCAATTATTTTTGGGGTTAAAATTGATTTTTGCAAAAATTTGTTTTACTTTTGATTACAAATCCGAGCACATGGAAACACAAGAGCATCTTTTTCAACAGATTAGGGAAAGTCTCCCAACTCATTTATCGTTAGTTGATGAAATTTCCGAATTGTTAAGAATGAGCTATGACAGTGCCTATCGTAGGATAAGAGGCGAAAAGGCAATAACTATTGATGAATTGCATACACTCTGTAAACATTTTAATATTTCTGTTGACTCATTATTTAATATTAAAAGCGGAAATGTGATATTCAAAGACATTAATATTGAACATGAGGGCTTTGGAATTAAAGACTGGTTAAAGACTATTTACAATGACTTGAAAAAAATCCATTCCTCTAAAGAAAAGGAATTAATATATGCTGCAAAAGACCCTCCTTTATTCCATTATTTTCAATTTCCGGAAATAGCTGCGTTCAAAATATTTTTATGGGAAAAAACCTTATTACAATTATCTCAATATGAAGAGAAAAAGTTTTTACTAAAAGATTATGATGAAGAAATCCAGAAAATCGGTGAAAAGATTTTGGCAACATACATCAAAATCCCAACTATTGAAATATGGAATGAAGATACTTTTAACATTACATTCAGGCAAATTGAATATTATTGGATTTCCGGATTATTTGAAAATAAAGATGATATTTTTAAATTATGTGATAAACTGTACCTTTGGATACAACATATACGGAAACAAGCTGAATATGGTTTTAAATATCTTTACGGCACAAATCCCGAAGGGGTGGAAAATTCATTTCAGTTCTATGAAAATGAAATTGTATTGAATGATAATACCATTTTCGTAAGAATGGATAATATTGTAGCCACCTACATGACATATAATGTATTAAGTCTTTTAATAACAACAGATCCATTTTTCTGTAACAGAATAGAACATTATCTTAGAGGTTTGCTGAAAAAATCTACACTGATAAGTTCGGTCAATGCAAAAGAACGAAACAGGTTTTTTAATAAACTCCTGGAAAAGATAGAGCAATTCAGGGAAACAATTAACTAACAGTCCTCAGTCCTCAGTCCTCAGTCCTCAGTCTTCAGTCCTCATTTTAACAAACATTTAAAAAGTATCAGCATGATTTATTACCGGAAATTCAGTAATTCTCAGTCTTGCACACCCATAAGGTATAAGTTCAAGGGTTTCAATTTTTTGTTCGGATTTGACCGGACTTACAGGAGGGTCATCAGCAGAATTATTTTTTAAATTCCATTCCGGTATTACTTTGCCTTTTATTTCAAGCACAACCGGAGCTTCTTTGTTCCATGTCTTATATTTTGCCTCGTCCTGAAAATATATTAATTCTCCAACATCTGAAAATGGGAATTTTTGAATTTTGTTTCTTCGTATCTTAATATATTTTTCAGGATTTATCCTGTCTAAAATCAATCCGTAATTCCATTGTGTATAAGGTTCAATTTCCCAATCAGTTGATCCCATATAATTTATACTTTTTATGTGCCTTCCTTTTAAATTGATTTTGTTATATTTCTTACCAATTCGTAAAGAATAATATAATGGTCCTCTGAGTATAGAAACAGAATTATTATACCTTGTTTCCGTACGAATATTCATAGGGAATTCCAACAGAATAACATCACCTGATTTCCATTCATTTTTCAGCTTTGCCATTGTTCCCTGTTCAGCATTAAGAGTATCTCCTTTAGTTATGATTTTAGCACCTTCTGCCCATAAGGGAATACGGAGATAAATAGGAAATATAGCGGATTTTGAAAGTTCAAGTTTCAATTTGATAAAGCCATCAAACGGATATTCGGTTTCTTCAGTAATTTTTAAAGCAACATTATCTGCAACTTTAACATTTACTTCACAAGGTCCGTAAGTTACTGAAGCAATTCCCTGATCATGAGTTGCCATCCACA
>JADFUO010000524.1 GCA_015222115.1 Bacteroidota bacterium
ATCTATCAATGGAATGGATTTACCCAACTCAATAATGTAATTATATTTATCCATCCAATCGTCAAAATTTACAAACTCCGATATGATTTGGTTTTCTATTTTCTGAATAGTCATATTTATCCAAACATTTTTTTAACCTGCAAGATTGCTTCAATCAGTCTGTCAATTTCATCCTTAGTATTATAAAACGCAAATGAAGCCCTTATAGTTCCCGGAATTTTAAACCAATCCAAAACCGGCTGGGCGCAATGATGTCCTGTGCGAATTGCAACACCCATCTTATCAATAATTATTCCTGCATCATACGGATGAATATCTCCGATAAGGAATGAAATAACACTTGTTTTGTGTTTTGCAGTTCCGATAAATCTTAACCCATTGATTTTTTGCAATTCTTCTGTAGCATAATTTAAAAGTTCATTTTCATAAACTTCAATGTTTTCACGACCAATTTTATTCAAATATTTAAATGCGGCATCTAATCCTAAAATTCCTCCGACATTGGGTGTTCCGGCTTCAAACTTAAAAGGCAATTCATTAAAAGTGGTTTTTTCAAAAGTAACATTTTTGATCATCTCACCTCCCGACTGATACGGTGGCATTTCTTCAAGAAATTTCTCTTTTCCATATAAAACACCAACACCCATCGGAGCATAAACTTTATGACCCGAGAAACAGAAAAAATCGCAATCCAGTTCTTTTATATCCACATTTAAATGCGGAATACTTTGTGCACCGTCAATAAGTACCGGAATATTTTTTTCGTGAGCTTTGCTGATAATTTCCTTAACGGGATTAATTGTGCCCAAAGCATTTGAAACATGGGTTATTGCTACTAGTTTTGTTTTGTCATTTAAAAGTTCCTCAAAAACATCAAATGTTATTTCTCCTTTTACATTTATGGGGATAATACTAAGCTTTGCTTTTTTCTCTTCACATAAAATTTGCCAGGGAACAATATTGGAATGATGTTCCATCACAGAAATTAAAATTTCATCATCTTTGGAAATAAATTTTTTCCCGAAAGATGAAGCAACAAGGTTTATTGAATCTGTTGTTCCTTTTGTAAAAATTATTTCGTGAGAATTTTCTGCATTAATATATTGCTGAATATTTTTCCTTGCAATTTCAAAAGATTCGGTAGCTTTATTACTAAGATAATGAACTCCGCGATGGATATTTGAATTTTCTTCGTAATAATATTTTGATACAGTATCAATTACCACCTTCGGTTTTTGAGTGGTTGCAGCATTATCAAGGTAAACCAAAGGTTTTCCGTAAATTTTTTGCTGTAAAATCGGAAAATCCTGCCTTATTTTATTTACGTCAAAAATCATGGGTTTATATTTTAGATTTATGTCCCTCGACTTCGCTCGGGATGACATTAGTTTTGAATTACAATTTTAGTTTTTTTAAGCATTTGAAATAATAGAAACTACAGATACACTGATTTTTTATTAAATTTTTGTAAATAATAAACTTCAAACTTACACCTTACTCATATCAATATCAAAATGAATTTCTTTTTCGGGTGAACCGCAATGCAAAACACATTTATCGCAAATTGACAATTCGCCACGCAAACGTTTTTTTACCATATCATCTATCCTGTCCCGCAAGGGCTTGATTGAAATTTTATTAATAACCTCAGCAGCAAAAGCATACATGAGCAACAATCTGGCATTGGCTTCGGTAATACCCCGCGAACGAAGATAAAACATAGCTTCAGTATCAAGTTGTCCTACAG
>JADFUO010000525.1 GCA_015222115.1 Bacteroidota bacterium
ATATATAACATAACGTCAAACCATTAATTAATAATTTTAGAATTTACTTTCCCAGTTCAATTATTTTTGCGGTTTTTGCCGGGATTTTTATAATATTTAAATCATTAATTTCTTTTCCTGAAATAATATCCTTGCCTGAATTAAAACCTTTCAAACATTCGGCAAATCTTTCAGTTTTAATTTCCTGTTCTTTATCGGAGTTATTAAGCAGCACCATAACTGATTTATTATCATCATACCTGAAATAAACATAAACACCATTTTCAGGAATAAAATGTTTTAGTTTTCCGGTGTGTATTACTTCATTATTTTTTCTCCATATAAGCAGTTTTTTAAGATAATTAAATGCTTCATTTTGTTGTTTTGTTCTTCCTTCGGATGAAAAAGCATCAGTTTTATCACCTTGCCAGCCACCCGGAAAATCTTTACGGATATCACCATGCCCCCTGTTTTCATGTCCGGTCATTAATATTTCTGTTCCATAATAAATTTCGGGTATTCCACGGGTTGTAAGCAGAAAAGCCATTGCTAATTTATAATCGTCAAGGTTTTTATTAATTTTTGTAAAAAATCTGTCTCCATCATGATTGTCAGCAAAAATTACAAGCTTATTCGGATTTGCGTATACAAAATCCTGTCCGAGAATATCATATATTTTTACAATCCCTTTATCCCATGAGTCTTTTTCAATAAATGCTTCACCCATTGCATACATCATCGGAAAATCAAAAACATTAGTTAAGTTTGATTGATAGCCGTCAGGGTTTTTAGTATTTTCTTGCCAGTAGGCAACCGAAGATGCGACAGGCAGCCATGATTCACCCACAACATTAAAATCAGGATATTCCTGTAAAATCCGTTTCATCCAGTCTGCCATAAAATTTTTGTAGGAATAAGGATATGTATCCATTCTAATTCCGTCCAAACCTGCATATTCTATCCACCAGATGCTATTCTGGATAAGGTAGTTTGCCAGCAATTCATTATTCTGGTTCATATCAGGCATTGTTATATCAAACCAGCCGGCAAGCAATTTAGTATGGTCATAATCAGAAGCATAAGGGTCGGTTGTTACCCCTGCACGGTAATTTGTTCTTGTAAATTTATCCCATTGATTCAGCCAGTCCCGGGAAGGTAAATCATTCATCCACCAGTGTCTGCTTCCGCAATGATTAAAAATCATATCCATAATTATTTTAATTCCTTTTTTATGGCTGTCTTCAACCAGTTCAACATAATCGCGGTTAGTTCCAAAGCGAGGGTCAATTTTGTAAAAATCAGTAATTGCATAACCATGATATGAATAGGCGGGCATATCATTTTCAAAAACGGGATTTATCCATATTGCTGTAATTCCCAAATCGGCAAGATAATCCAGCTTATTTTTTATTCCCTGCAAATCCCCGCCATGCCTTCCGTTTGGGTTAGTCCTGTTGGCTTTTTCCTTCATTCCCTCAATGTTATCATTTGAAGTATCACCATTTGAAAAACGGTCGGGCATCATCAAATAAATAACATCTGAACTGTTAAAACCTTTTCGTTCTCTTGAACCTGCTTTTCGGTTCTTTAATTCATATTCATAAGTTTGAACAACTTTTTTTCCTTTGATAAAATTTATATGGAAACAGCCTGCAATTGCATCATCTGTGATCTCTAAATTCATAAAAAGATAATTTGGATTTTCTGCTTTAATGACTTTTTTCAGAATAACACCTTTATAATTAATCTGTGGCTGAGTTTCGGAAATATTTTTACCGTAAACAAGAAGTTGTAAATTTGGATTTTGCATTCCAACCCACCAGAAAGGTGGTTCTATTTTTTCAAGATTATATTTATTTGAAAAAGAATAATTGGCAAATAAAAGCAGTATAAAAATAAATAATGCTTTTGGAAATATATTATGTTTTTTCATTTGAAGATAATTTTTAGTTTATTTCGTGTGAATTATTATTCATTTACATCTTTAACAAAAAGTATCAGTGCTGCTGCGATAAACATTGAGACACCTCCCAAAATAAGTGCATAAATTGACTGGCTGCTAAAAATATTTTTAACTATAAATCCTAAAATTCCTGCAGCAACTATTTGCGGAATCACAATAAAAAAATTGAAAATTCCCATGTAAATTCCCATTTTCTTTGCAGGCAAAACTCCTGACAAAATCGCATAAGGCATTGAAAGAATGCTTGCCCACGCAAGCCCTACTCCCAGCATTGAAATAAGTATAGTATTGGGATTATTAAGAAAATATAATGAAATCAATCCTAATCCGCCTGCAATCAATGATATCATGTGAGTTATTTTACGATTGGTTGCTTTAGCCAAAGGTGGCAATAAAAATGCAACAATAGCTGCAAAACCGTTGTAAACAGCAAAACATATACCAACCCAATCGGCTCCTTTGTTATATAATTCCGAAGTTGGGTCAGTAGTATGATAAAAATATTCTGTTATTGCAGGAGTAGTATAAATCCACATTGCAAAAAGTGCAAACCATGAGAAAAACTGAACAAATGCCAATTGAACCATAGTTTTAGGCATGTGGTCAAAATCATTAATAATAACAACAATACCTTTTTTAGAATTTCCTGATTTCTGATAAATACCTGCAATTAATTTAATAATTCCAAACAAGCTGATACCAAATGAAAAAATATATAATTCGGGTATAAGGTTAAAAAACCAAATTAATGCAGAAAAAATTAGTCCTGCAAATATCCATACTGCCCCAAACAACAAATTTTTATTACCTGCAATTTTGTTTTTAATAATTTCAGATGCAGTATCAGTTTTAATTTCAGGTTTATGGTCTTCCTTATGTTCGGAATACATTTTTAATTCTTCAGGTGTGTATTCCTTTGACCTGATTACTGTCCAAATAACTGCTGAAATAAAAGCAAAAGCACCAATATAAAAAGAAAATTTTACTGATGGTGGAATTTCTCCTTCGGGTGCAGTGTTTGATATCCCTAACCAGTTGCTCATCATGTAAGGCAAAGCTGAAGCAACCACTGCACCGGATCCGATAAAAAAACTTTGCATTGCAAAACCTTTTGTGCGTTGTTCGTTTGGCAGCATATCACCCACAAATGCCCTGAAAGGTTCCATTGAGATATTAATTGATGCATCCATTATCCAGAGTGTTCCGACTGCCATCCACAATACCGGAGAATGTGGCATAATTATGAGAGCCAAAGAGGCAAATATTGCCCCGAAAAGAAAATAAGGTCGTCGCCTGCCAAGCCGACACCATGTATTATCACTGTAATAACCGATTATTGGTTGCACAATTAATCCTGTAACAGGAGCAGCAAGCCAATAAAGTGACAGATTACCTACATCTGCCCCTAATGTTTCAAAAATACGGCTAACATTGGCATTCTGAAGTGCAAAGCCAAACTGTATCCCCAGAAACCCAAAACTCATATTCCATATCTGCCAGAAACTAAGACGTGGTTTTTTTTTCATGTAGAATTTGCTTATTTTTTTGATAAAGAAATTAATCTACAATAATACGTAAATATTATTTTATAAAATTGATTCAATGATTTCAGCAGCATCATTAACAAATTTGGGACATAAAATTCTTGTCAAACCCTGATTGTGTATTATTTCGTTTTCTTCAGGTTTGCTAAAATCAAATTTTAGCAGTTCCTTGCATTTTAAGTATTCATTACGTGATTTGAATTTTCCCAGAAATTCATTTACAAGGGTTTTTACATATTCTTTTGAATTTAGATCATAAGCTTTAACTCTGCCATGTTTAAGTCCAATCAGCATGATTGCTCCTGTAACTGCACCACAGGTTTCACCTGTGTAACTGATGCCTCCTCCGAAAGCACCGGCAATTTTGAGTCCGAGGTTTTGTTCAAGTCCGAGTTCAGTGCAATAAGTTGAAAATATTGCCTGAGAGCAGCTAAAACCATCATTAAATTTTGAAACTGCAATTTTTGCTTTACTCATAAAAAATATTAATTTGTTAAGTAATGTACAAAAATATCAACTTTTTTTATGCAAAATTAACTTTTTTAAATAGGGCTCAACTATAATAATTTTACCTTTGGACAAATAAAAATAAATTCTTATGAGTTCTGATAAAGAAATAAAAACTTTAAAAGATATCTGGAAAGAATTATATCCGGGAATGTCTGAAAACAAGTTGAATAAGTTTATTAAAGAATTAAAAGAAATTAAATTAAAACAGAATTTAAAACCCCATAAGCCGGAATGGTATAAAGATGCTATAGTTTATTCTTTGTATGTTGATTTGTTCAATAAAGATTTCTCGGGACTGGAATCTAAGCTTGATTACCTGAATAATCTGGGAGTTAATTGTTTATGGCTGTTGCCAATACTTGACTCACCGATGAAAGATGCAGGTTTTGACATCAGGGATTATAAAAAAATACGTTCGGATTTATTTGGTTTAACACAAACTTCAGATGAACAGAAACAGATAACGGCTTTTGAGAATTTTCTAAAGAAAGCCCATAAAAAAAATATTAGCGTGATATTTGATATTGCGATTAACCATACTTCAAATGAACATAAATGGTTCAAAGAATCGCGGGAATCGTCTGATAATCCATACAGGGACTATTATATCTGGAACAAAGATACTGACCGCTACAAAGAAACCCGCCTTTTGTTTGAAGGCATGGAACCAAGCAATTGGGAAAAAGACAGCAACTGGTACTACTTTCACAGATTTTTCAGTTTTCAGCCCGATTTGAATTATCGTAATCCGGATGTTCTTCTTGAGATGTCGCGAAATATGGTTTTTTGGCTACAGAAGGGGGTTGATGGTTTCAGGGCTGATGCAATCCCTTACCTATGGAAAGAAGACGGAACCGATTGTGAAAACCTCCCGCAGAATCATATAATAGTTAGGTTTTTCAGAGCCGCGCTTGATTATGTTCGCCCGAATACTTTGTTATTGGCAGAAGCTTGTCAGAAGCCAAAAGAAGTAGTAAAATATTTTGGAAATGGTGATGAATGTAATGCAGGTTATCATTTTCCGCTGATGCCGCAAATGTTCAAGGCAATTGCGAAACAAAGCAGCAAACCTATTATTTATACTCTTAGCCCTGAAGTAACTCCGGAAATTCCTGAAAGCTGCCAGTGGTTTACATTTCTACGTTGCCACGATGAATTAAGTCTTGAACTGATTTATGTTTCGGAAGAAGACAGAAAATATATTCACGAAATTTATTGTAAGTTTCCTCAATGGAATTTTCGTATTGGACAGGGGATTTCTGCACGATTGGC
>JADFUO010000526.1 GCA_015222115.1 Bacteroidota bacterium
GAAGTAATTTCAGTATGTTCAACCATTATAACACAATCAGCTCCTTGAGGAAGCATAGCTCCTGTCATAATTTTTGAGCATAAATTTTTGGAAATGATTTTTTGCGGCGGTTTTCCGGCAAGGATGATTTCAGCTACTTCAAGTTCATTTTTTATATCTTTCAAACGGCAAGCATAACCATCCATAGCCGATTTATTGAACGGAGGCATGTCTATATCCGATATTACATCTTCGGCAAGTATTCTGTTCAAAACTCTACCGAGTTCAACTTTTTCGTGATTAAGCTCAAAGGCTGAATCCATTATAATCTTATATGCTTCTTCCAATAAAATCATGTTTACTATAATTATTGGCTACAAATGTACAAAAGAAATTATCAAAGCATTTTCGGATAAATCACAAAATTTGTTATTCTTTCAGATGAATCTATTTCGTTCCATTTGTTTGTTTTAAAACTAACACTGACAACTTCTGAAGTGTGCATGCATTCAATTTCCGTATCAATAAAATAATTTGCAAATTGAGTGATTGCAGGATTATGTCCGAACATCATAACCGAATTGATTTCATCAGGTAGTTTATATAGAAGATCAAACAGGTTTTCAAAATCGTTATAATAAATTTTCGGTTCAACTTTTATATTTTCAAGTGGGTAATTTATTGTATTTGCAATTATTTTAGCAGTTTCATAAGCCCTTACTGCCGAACTTGAGATAATCAGGTCAACAGTAATTTTCTTCTTCAAAAGATAATCAGCTACTTTTTTTGTTCTTTTCTCACCTTTTCTCAATAATGGTCTGTCATGATCCGGCAATCCGGGTTGATCCCATGCTGACTTGGCATGGCGAATAATATGGAGTGTTTTCATCCGGTTATATTTTTAATTAATTACAAAGTTGATAAAAATTTATGACAAGTTTCTTCTGTCCTTAGAATTTTTTAACGATAAAAATAAGTTTTTCTTTTTTTTGTATATTTGTTTAAAATTAAAGCAAAGTATCCCAGTGAAAAAAATCTTATTATTCATTTTTATTTGTATTTTATCTTCATCTGATATATTCGCTGATAAACAGATAAAAATTGACTGTCTTAAAAATGTATTGGAAACAGTTGAAGGAGAAGAAAAGGTTCAGATATTAATTAAGCTTTCCGAATTAAATCTCTTAAATTTTCCGGCTGAAGCTGTTAAATATGCTAAGCAGGCATTAAATCTTGCCAAATTAATAAAATATGAAACCGGAGAATTAGAAGCTCTTGCAAAAGCAAGTGTTTCAAATCATTATCTGGGTAATTATGATAGATGTCAATAAGGATTTTATGCTGAAATTAGAAAAGGCCTATAAAACTTTTTGTATAGAATCAAAAAAAATTCAAAATAATAAGCACTCTTATCCGAAAGTACCCTCTTCCAAAAAAAAGATTAAAAACAATAATAAAATTTAATCTCAATTAAAAAAATCTTTATAAATATTTGTGTATAGGATGTCACAATGCGGAAAACAGGAAAGCTTCACATTTCTAATAAGAAGCAGTATATATTATCTACCAATCAAACATCGGGAATTCCGTCATCATTTCATTAACCCGCTTTTTTACTGAAATCAATAATTCTTCGTTTTCAATATCGCTTATTACTTCATCAATCATATCAACGATAGGAGCCATGTGTTCTTCTTTCAGTCCGCGAGTGGTAATTGCCGGTGTTCCGATCCTCAAACCTGAAGTTTGGAAAGGTGAACGGCTGTCAAAAGGAACCATATTTTTATTCACGGTAATATCGGCTTTCACTAAAGTATTTTCAACTATTTTTCCTGTAATATCCGGGAATTTGGTTCTAAGGTCAATCAACATCAGGTGATTATCAGTTCCATCTGAAATAACGTGGTATCCCTTATCAACAAATGCTTTTGCCATTACTTCGGCATTTTTCTTAACCTGAATGATGTACTCCAAATATCCATCTGTTAATGCTTCGCCAAAGGCAACTGCTTTTGAAGCAATAACATGCTCAAGCGGTCCGCCCTGAATACCGGGAAATACTGCAGAATTAAGCACAGTTGACATCATTTTGGTTACACCTTTCGGCGTTTTCAATCCCCATGGATTTTCAAAATCCTTACCCACCAGTATCATACCACCCCTCGGACCTCTTAATGTTTTATGTGTTGTTGTTGTGATAATATGGCAATAAGGAAGAGGGTCTTCAAGTAAACCTTTTGCAATCAATCCTGCAGGATGAGCAATGTCAGCCATTAAAATAGCACCTATCTTGTCAGCAATTTCACGCATTCGCTTATAATCCCAGTCTCTTGAATATGCCGAAGCACCTGCGATAATAAGCTTTGGCTTTTCAATAAGTGCAACTTCTTCCATATTTTCGTAATCAATTATTCCGGTTTCTTCTTTAACTTTATATGCGACAGGTCTGTATAAAATTCCGGATGAATTAACATGAGACCCATGTGATAAGTGACCACCATGCGAAAGGTCCATTCCCATAAAAGTATCGCCGGGTTTTAAACAGGCAAGAAACACGGCCATATTTGCCTGGGCACCTGAATGAGGTTGTACGTTAGCATATTCGGCCCCGTATAATTCTTTTGCACGGTCAATTGCAAGTTGTTCGGTTTGGTCAACAATTTCACATCCTCCATAATAACGCTTACCGGGATAACCCTCAGCATATTTATTTGTATGCACCGAACCCATAGCTTTCAACACCTGATCGCTTACAAAATTTTCAGAAGCAATTAATTCAATGCCGTGTAACTGGCGCTTTTTTTCAAGGTTAATCAATTTAAAAATTTCAGTATCTTTTTTCATTATATTATAAATTTATATTAAAAAATTACGATTATTTAATAATTTATCGTGCAAAATTAAAAAATTAATTTTAACTCATTTTAAAATCATAAGTTTGCAAAAAAATTATTTTAAAGATACTTATGATAAATTTTGAAAAATTTACGCTTGATAATGGATTAAAAATAATTGTTCACAAAGATACATCAACTCCTATTGTTGCATTTAATGTTTTATATGATGTAGGAGCAAAAGACGAACAACCTGACAAAACCGGTTTTGCTCATCTTTTTGAACATTTAATGTTCGGAGGTTCCGTTAATATTCCAAGATATGATGAGCCGCTTCAGAAAGCAGGTGGCGAAAATAACGCATTTACATCTAATGATATTACTAATTACTATC
>JADFUO010000013.1 GCA_015222115.1 Bacteroidota bacterium
GATTAATTTCTTAAATTATCATAAAATATTGTTAATAATTACTTTTATGGTAATTTCAATTTTAATTTCCTGCCTGACCGAAAACGGTAAAGAAAAATCAACAAATGTTTTAAACCAAAAGCAGGATACAATAAGCCGGTTGGATGAAATTATTGAAAGAGGCAAACTTATTGCAATAACAGACTATAATTCAACCAATTATTTTATTTATCGCGGACAGCCTTTGGGTTACCAGTTTGAATTATTAAAATTATTTGCAGAACACTTAGGTGTAAAACTTGAAATAATAATTAAAAATGATATTAATGAAAGTTTTGAATATTTAAATAGCGATAAATGTGATTTAATTGCCATAGGTTTAACTATTACTAAGGAGCGAAATAAATTAGTAGATTTTACAGAACCGTTTAATCAGACACGTCAGGTTTTGATACAGCGAAAACCCGATAACTGGAGAAAGATGAAAACAATGGATGAAATTAATAAACAATTAATCAGGGATCCATTGGAACTTGCAGGCAAAACTATTCACATCCAAAAAAATACTTCCTTTTTACAAAGGTTAGAAAACCTTTCGGATGAAATTGGCGACAGTATAATTATAATTGAAGACCCTGAAAAAGAAGTTGAAGAATTAATTACCGCCCTTGCAAAAAAGGAAATTGATTACACTGTTTGTGATGAACATATTGCTTTGGTTAATCAAAAATACTACCCGGATATTGATGTTAAAACTCCGGTAAGTTTTTCGCAAAATATTGCATGGGCGGTAAGGAAGGGTGAAAATGAGTTTTTAAATGAAATAAATGATTGGATTTCAGGATTTAAAAATTCGCTTACTTGCAGATTGATATACAATAAATATTTTAAAAATCCGCGATCAGTAAATATTGCAAGAAGTGAATTTCATTCAATACATGGTGGAAAGATTTCACAATATGATGATATAATAAAATCTATTAGTGAAAAAAATAACTGGGATTGGAGATTAATTGCTTCGTTAATTTATCAGGAATCCGGTTTTCGTCCTAATGCAAAATCATGGGTAGGAGCTTATGGATTAATGCAATTGATGCCCTTTACTGCTGCGAAATATGGAATTGACAGCTTGTCAACACCTGAAGAGCAAATTGAAGCAGGCTTAAAATTCATTCAATTGATTGATAAGCAATTGCCAGAAGAAATTTCTGATAAAGAAGAAAGAAAAAAATTTATTTTAGCATCTTATAATGCAGGTATTGCTCATGTTTATGATGCCAGGCGATTAGCTGAAAAAAATAATAAAGATCCTAATATCTGGACTGGTAATGTTGATGAATTTATTTTACTCAAATCCAATCCGAAGTATTATCGCGACCCTGTTGTAAAATACGGATATTGCAGAGGTGAAGAACCCTATAATTTTGTTAATGAGATATTAGAAAGATACGAGCATTACAGAAATGTGATTAAAAATTAACCGGATTTTTTATCCCATAAAAAAAACCTGCAGGTATCTTTAATTGATTGTTCTATTTTTCTAAATTCAAAATTCAGAGCTTTTTTAATTTTTTCGTTTGAATAATAATACTCCTGAGTTGCAGTTCGGGCTGTTTCTTTGGTTATTAAAGGATTGGAACCGGTTATTAAACTTCGCAGTTTTTCAAATCTCCAAACCAGTCCGCTTAAAAGGGTATTCACATAATATTTCGGTTTGTTTTTTCCAAGGTTATCAGCAATTAAACTAAAAATATGTTCATATGATACATTTTCTGAACTTAAAACAAAACGTTCGTTTTTTATATTACTTTCCATCAAAAGGTTCATTATTTTAGCAACATCACGTACATCTATATAGCCATTAACGCCTTTTGTGTAAAAACTCAAACCGTGCTGCACTATAGAAAAAAGTCTTAAGCTGCCATTTTCCCAATCACCGGGTCCAATAATAATTGCAGGATTGATTATAACAGCATCTAATCCTTCTCCTGTGCCTCTCCATACTTCTCGTTCAGATTCATGTTTACTAATAGAATAAGCTGATTCCTTTTTTGAATATTTCCATAATGTTTGCTCATCAATGAGTTCGTTACTTTCAGCTCTTCCCAGGGCAGCAATAGAACTGATGTGGCATAATTTTTTTACCTTTTTATCCAAAGCAACATTAACAATATTTGCTGTTCCCTGTGCATTAATTGCTTTAACAGAATCCTGTTCTTTTGGATTAAAGGAAACTTTTGCAGCACAATGATAAACATTTGAAACACCTTCCATTGCCTTGTCAAGTGAAAAAATATCAAGTATATCACCTTCAATCCATTCAATATTTTTAAAATGATTATCCTTATTTTCCGAATAATATGAAAATAATTTCCTTACCTTATTTAAATCACTTGTTTTTCGTTTTAATGCCCTTACCTTTTTCCCTGATTTTGTTAAATCAAATAAGAGGTGTGAGCCAACCAATCCTGTACCTCCTGTAACTAATATCATATTATAAAATCAATGATGAAGAATAATCTTTTTATAATCCACGTAATTATCACTTTTAACACTTAATTGAGTATGTTAGGTATTTTTAATTTAATGTCAGATGTTAAGAGGTTATGGTTATGAAGCCGGTTTGGTAAGGAGGTTAGGGTTATGTAAAAATTACCTTACCCATTAACCTAAGATCAGACAGGCATCTTTACCTTAACCCGAATCATTTATCATTATTATATTTCCCCAACATGCAAAACTTGAGTATACATATTTTTTAAAATTATAAGATTAAGATTATAAGACCTACAAGGTTTTCAAAACCTCGCAGGTCTATGTATGTTAGTCTATTGTATAACAATTTTCTTGTTAATTATTCCTTTTTTGTTTTCTATTATAAGGAAATAAATTCCTTCGGAATAATCTGAAAGATCAATAATATTTTCATATTCTCCATTTATCTGAACATCTTTCACTCTAAACAATACATTACCAATTGAATTTACAATACGATAATTAATTTTATTAATTTCTGATGAATTTAATTTTAATGTAAATGTACCGTTGTTCGGATTCGGATAAATACCAATATTCAGATTATCCAGTTCCTCAATACCGGCACATTCTTCTACGTTCACTGAAACCGTTGCTTCTGCTTTACAAGCATTTGAATCTGTAACGGATACCGAAACATCTGTTATTCCTATTCCGTAATTGTTGGCATTAAAGACAAATTCAGGTTCGGTTGAACCGTCAAACCATTCATAAGAAATAAATGAACCGGGATATAATGTAATTACGTGGTTTATACAAATATTTGTATCAGGGCCCAGATCCGGTTGAGGTAATTCATAAACAGTTACCAAAGCATTTCCTGAACCTGAATTAGTACATCCGTTTGCATGAGTTACAGAAAAGATAGTAAATTCAGTAGTTGTTTCAGGTTTCACCCAATGTGACCATGGGGTTTGTTCAATATCAAAAGTATCGGCAAGATTTCCTGTTATGATTTCCCATGGAGGTAAGCCTGAAAGTTCTACTGTTAGTTGTGTACTATCGCCATAACAAATTGATGCTTCACCGGATAAAGTAGCAGTAGGCAGTTCAAGCATATTAACTACAAGATTATCGGAATAGGGACCAAAACCACTTTGGTTCATGCCGCATACTTTGATTGTAGCTGTTTCTCCAGTATAAGCACCGTTCCAATTAATTGTTATTAAAGTGTCTATGCCACTTATGGTGCCGGC
>JADFUO010000527.1 GCA_015222115.1 Bacteroidota bacterium
CAATAAAAACTACTAACTGATGAAAAAGCAAATATTATCAACAATAGTAATTTTATTTATTTTTAATAATGTCTTTTGCCAGGAAGATATTAAATCAAATTTTCCAATTGATATAGAAACACAGTTAATTACCTATCAGGAAGTTGTTAAGGAAGAAGGCACAAAAGATGAGTTGTTTAATCGTTGTATTAACTGGCTTAATAATTTTTATAATAATCCTGTTAGCGTTACTAAAGTTCGCGATAATAAAACAGGCAAAATAAAAGGTAATCACCGTTTTAAGATTTATTATTTTGATAAAGACGGGAATAAACTGGATGGAGGTATGATTTTGTATTCATTTGTAATTGAGCTTAAAGACAGACGATACAGATATACAATTACTGATTTTGTTCTTAAAAAAACTTCACGGTATTCGGTTGAAAAATGGTTTGACAAATCCGATCCTGCATATAACCCGCAATGGAATAAATACCTTGAACAAATCGCAGATTTTGTTGCCGGATGGACGGAAAATTTAAAAATGAAAATGAAACCCGCACCGAAGAAAGTGGAAGAAGAATGGTAATAATGACCTCATCTTCAAAAAAAGACATCAGGGCGATCTCTATTGAGGAGATTAAAGAATTCATGATAAATAATAACGAAAAACCTTTTCGTGCAAAACAGGTTTATGAATGGCTTTGGAAAAATTCAGCCGTCTCGTTTGAAGAAATGACCAACCTATCTAAAAAAACCCGTGAACTTCTTAATTCCAATTTTGTAATAAATTCAATAAAAATTAATTCACAGCAAAAAAGTAAAGACGGAACAATAAAAATCGCTTTCGGGCTTTTTGATGGAAATGTTGTTGAGGGTGTACTTATTCCAAGTTCCGACAGGATGACAGCTTGTATTTCTTCGCAGGTTGGATGTGCTTTAGCCTGTAAATTTTGTGCAACCGGGCAATTCGGATTTATTAGAAATTTGAATTTTGATGAGATTTATGATCAGGTTGTAATTATCTCAAAAACAGCACTCAATAATTATAAAATTCCATTGTCAAACATTGTTTATATGGGCATGGGCGAACCTATGTTGAATTATAAAAATGTAATGAAATCGGTTGAAATAATTACTTCCGCAGATGGGCTTGTAATGTCTCCCCAAAGAATAACCGTTTCAACGGTCGGCATTGCTACAAAAATCAAGCAACTTGGCGATGATAACGTAAAATTCAATTTGGCGCTTTCGCTTCATACGGCAAATAATAAAAAACGCAACAATATTTTGCCGGTAAATGAACAAAATTCTTTGGAAAAACTTATTGAAGCTTTAAAATATTTTCATTCTAAAACAAATAAAAGAATTACAATTGAATATATTTTATTTAAAAATTTTAACGATTCATTATCCGACGCCAAAGAATTAGCGGTTTTTTGTAAAAACTTCCCGGTGAAAATAAATATTATTGAATACAATACAGTTGAAGGAAGTGGTTTTAGCAAAGCTGACAATGAAAAAATGAATGAATTTGTGGATTTTATGAAAAGTAAAAATTTGATCGTAAATATCAGGAAAAGTCGTGGAAAGGATATTGATGCAGCTTGCGGACAACTGGCAAACCGTTAAAAAATTTATTTGTATTTTAGTTTAGAATTTTAAAAATCAATATTATGAAACATCCATGACAAGTTAATTTTTACACACCCTGTACATCTTATTACAGGGCAAGCAAGGGAATGATTATATAATGAAATTTGAAACTTGCGACACGAAGTTAGCCCG
>JADFUO010000062.1 GCA_015222115.1 Bacteroidota bacterium
AAATCAGGGGCGTTGATGTAGTAATGCTCGGAATTACGCCATTTCAGTATAATCCTGTAACTAAAGAGTTGATTATTTACAGGGATATAAAAATTGAAATATCTTTTGAAGGCGGTAACGGACACTTTGGGGAAGATTGCCTTCGAAGCCGTTGGTTTGATCCTATCTTAAGTGATGCTATTTTAAATTACTCCTCACTTCCAAAAATTAATTATGAAGAGCGTTCTTTAAACAATAAAAATCGTGATGGGTGTGAATATCTTATTGTATCACCCGATGGAGTAGAATTTCAGCAGTGGGCTGATTCGATAAAGGATTTCAGAACACGGCAGGGGATATTAACTAATGTAGTTACCTTGTCTGAAATTGGAGGTAACAGTGCCGCTCTTTTGGAAAACTACTTTAATAATGCTTATAATACGTGGTCAATTCCTCCGGTTGCCATTTTATTATTAGGTGATTTCGGCTCAAGTATGACTAACAGGATAATCTCTCCGATATGGGATTATTATTGTGCTTCTGATAATATTTATGCTGATGTTACTAATAACAGCATGCCTGATATTGTTTTTGCAAGGATTACTGCAAGAGACTATTCTGAACTGGAAGTAATGATAACCAAATTCCTGGACTATGAAAGAACACCACCTACCAATCCCGATTTTTATAATCACCCTATTACAGCACTGGGCTGGCAAACTTCACGTTGGTTCCAGATCTGTACGGAATCAATCGGGGGATTCTGGAAAAATGAACTGGGAAAAGACCCTGTCAGGATAAACGAAATTTATGATGGCAATCCTAATACTGACCCATGGTCAACTGCACAAAACACTTATATGGTAGTTAATTATTTCGGGCCAAACGGACTTGGCTATATTCCTGCTTCTCCTTCATCTCTTGGCGGCTGGAGTGGCGGTACTGCTGCGGATGTAAATAATGCCATAAACAGTGGTGCATTCATGCTTCAGCACAGAGACCACGGAGGTGTGACCGGCTGGGGTGAACCAAGTTATCATAACAGCGACATTAACAGCCTTGCCAATACAGATTTAACTTTTGTTCTATCAATTAATTGCCTCACGGGAAAATATAATGCTTCGCAGGAATGTTTTGCTGAAAAATTCCACAGACATGCTACCTACAACGGAGATAATGCAGGTGCATTGGGCATTATTGCTGCATCCGAAGTTTCTTATTCATTTGTAAATGATACTTATGTTTGGGGTGTTTACGATAATATGTGGCCCGACTTTATGCCCGATTACGGTACTACACCCGATTCAAGAGGTTTGCTTCCTGCTTTTGGAAACTCCGGAGGAAAATATTTTCTACAACAATCAGGCTGGCCATATAATACCGGCAGTAAAGAAGTAACCTATAATTTATTCCATTGTCATGGTGATGCATTCCTCAACCTGTATTCCGAAGTTCCGCAAAACCTCACAGTAGTGCACAATACTGTTCTTTTAGCTGGTATTGATTATTTTACTGTTCAGGCTGATGAAGGTTCATTTATTGCATTAACAAATAACGGAGAAATTTTAGCAACAGCAGATGGTACCGGAACTCCCATTAATATCACAATCGCCCCACAATTGCCCGGTGATACGATAATCGTTACAGTAACTAAACAAAATTATTTCAGGTACTGTGCTTACGTTATAATTATTCCGCCTGATAACCCATATTGTATTTACAATTCACATCTGATAAACGACCAAAGCGGAAATGACGACAGTTTAATGGATTATGCTGAAACTATCCTGCTTTCTCTTTCCATCAAAAATCTCGGCCTCGAAGACGCAAATAATGTTGATGTTACACTTTCTACAAATGATCAGTATATTTCTATTACCGACAGCACTGAAAATTACGGAACCATACTTTCACAAGATACAATAACAGTAACTGACGGTTTTTGTTTTGATGTTGCAAGCGATATTCCTGACCTTTATTTTGTAATTTTTAATGTAGTTGCCACTGATGGTACAGATATATGGGAAAGCAGCTTTGCGATTGAAGCTCATGCTCCCATACTGGAATATGCAGATTACGAAATTTCCGATCCTGCCGGTAATAATAACGGAAAAATTGACCCCGGAGAAACAGTTGACCTGATAATAACAATAAACAATTCCGGCTCTTCCGAAGCATATAATGTTATCGGTGAACTGATTTGCGAGGATCAATATATTACCTTAAACGAAAACATAAACAGTTACGGTAATATGACAGGATATGGTTCTGTTGAACGTTCATACAGCATTACAGCAGATGAAAACACACCCGGAGGTTAT
>JADFUO010000528.1 GCA_015222115.1 Bacteroidota bacterium
ATTAATTTATTTGACGTTTGGCGTTTGATGTTTGACAGTTTGACGTTTGACATTTGAATGTTAATTTTTACAATGTTCAATTATAAGCATCAATTTAATTAGAATTTAAGAACTCTTAAATTATTGGAAATATGAACTTTAATAATTTCACAATTAAATCGCAGGAAGCCATACAAAAAGCACAGGAAATTGTAATGGCAAATCATCAACAAGCTATTGAGAATACTCATATTTTAAAGGGTATCCTGACTGTTGATGAAAATGTAATTCCTTTTTTATTGAAAAAATTAAATGTAAATCTTGTTATATTTAATCAGGCATTGGATAAGATAATTGAGTCGTATCCGAAGGTTTCTGGTGGTGAGCCATTTTTATCGCGTGATGCAAAAGCGGCTTTACAAAAAGCAACATCTTATTTAAAAGAATTTAACGACCAGTTTGTATCAATTGAACATATTCTGCTTGGAATTTTAGCAACAAATGATACTGCATCAAAGTTGTTAAAAGATAACGGAGTAACTGAAAAAGACCTTAAAACAGCAATAAAGCAATTACGCAAAGGTTCAACAGTTGATAGCCAGACAGCAGAAGATACATATAATGCATTAAACAGGTATGCTCGTAATTTAAACGATCTGGCACGCTTGGGTAAGTTGGACCCTGTTATTGGCAGGGATGAAGAGATTCGCAGGATACTCCAGATATTAACAAGAAGAACCAAAAACAATCCTATATTGATTGGTGAGCCGGGAACAGGAAAAACAGCCATTGCCGAAGGTTTGGCACATAGAATTATAAATGGCGACGTTCCGGAAAACCTTAAATCAAAACTTATATTCTCTTTAGACATGGGTGCATTAATTGCAGGTGCTAAATATAAAGGTGAGTTTGAAGAAAGACTCAAAAGCGTTGTTAAGGAAGTAATTGAATCGGATGGTGAGATAGTTTTATTTATTGATGAAATACATACTCTTATTGGTGCCGGTGCCAGTGAAGGAGCAATGGATGCAGCAAATATTTTAAAACCTGCTCTTGCAAGAGGAGAGCTAAGAGCTATCGGTGCAACCACTTTAAAAGAATATCAAAAATATTTTGAAAAAGATAAAGCTCTTGAAAGAAGGTTCCAGATTGTTATGGTTAATGAGCCCGATACTTTAGATGCAATTTCTATCTTGCGTGGTTTAAAGGAAAGATATGAAACCCATCATCATGTCAGGATTAAAGATGAAGCAATTATTTCCGCAGTTGAACTTTCTCAAAGGTATATCAGCGATCGTTTTCTTCCTGATAAAGCAATAGATTTAATTGATGAAGCAGCAGCAAAATTACGACTTGAAATTAACTCGGTACCTGAAGAGTTGGAAATAATTGAAAGAAGAATCAGGCAGTTGGAAATTGAGCGCGAAGCTATTAAAAGAGAAAAAGATAAAGCAAAACTTGATAAGCTAAACGAAAAACTTGCTAACCTGAATGATGAAAGAAACCAGTTGAAAGCCAAGTGGCAAGCTGAAAAAGAAGTAGTTGAAAAAATCCAGCAAAGAAAAAATGACATAGAAAATTCAAAATTTGAAGCTGAGCAGGCTGAACGTGATGGTGATTTTGGAAAAGTAGCTGAAATCAGATATGGTAGAATTCAAAAGTTGGAAGGCGATTTAGAAGCATTAAAGATAAAATTACAGGAATTACAGGGAGATGCGGCTATGATAAATGAAGAAGTTACCTCAGAAGAAATTGCTGACATTGTTTCACGCTGGACTGGGATACCCGTAAGCAGGATGCTTAAGAGTGAAAGAGAAAAATTATTAAATCTTGAAACAGAGCTTCACATGAGAGTTGTTGGGCAGCACGATGCTATTGAAGCAATTTCCGATGCTATCAGAAGGAGTAGGGCAGGACTGCAGGATGCTCAACGTCCGATAGGCTCATTTATCTTTCTTGGAACTACTGGTGTTGGGAAAACCGAGCTGGCAAAAGCTTTGGCAGAGTTTTTATTTAATGACGAAAACTCAATGGTAAGACTTGATATGTCGGAATATCAGGAACGACATTCGATTTCACGGTTGATTGGGGCGCCTCCGGGATATGTCGGATATGATGAAAGCGGACAGCTAACCGAAGCAGTAAGAAGAAAACCGTATTCAGTTGTCCTGTTAGATGAGATTGAAAAAGCACATCCTGATGTTTTTAATATTCTGCTGCAGGTTCTTGATGATGGCAGATTAACTGATAATAAAGGCAGGGTAGTGGATTTTAAAAATACTATCATAATCATGACTTCAAACATTGGTTCTCATATTATCCAGGAAAAGCTAAAAAGAATTACTGAAGATAATCGTGAAGAAATTATTAACAGAACAAGAATGGAAGTTTTTGATTTGTTGAAAAAAACAATACGCCCTGAATTCCTTAACCGTATTGATGAAATCATTATGTTTAAGCCGCTTACAAAAGAAGAAATTAAAAATATTGTAAAATTACAGTTTGAACATATAAAGAGAATGCTGGTCCAAAATGATATTAAAATTTCAATTACAGATAAAGCAATTAAACATATTGCTGAAATGGGATATGACCCTCAATTTGGAGCAAGACCGATAAAACGCATTATGCAGCGAAACATCCTGAATGAACTGTCAAAAATGATACTTGCAGGAAAAGTTATTAAAGATTCGGAAATAAATATTAATTTTAAGGATAATAAATTGGTATTTGAGAATAAATAACTTACTTGGAAACAGGAGTTTAGGTATTTAAATTTAGTGTCAGATTATTGAATTTTTACACTTTATAATATATTTTAAAATGAAAATAATTAAATGGATTGCCCGTATCACAGGATTTCTATCC
>JADFUO010000529.1 GCA_015222115.1 Bacteroidota bacterium
ATACTGTATTGATCTAATTCGCCCTGACCGGTTCTTTGCATATTAGCAAGCAGTTCTTTAACCGGACCAACAATATCTTTTGTTGTCCAGTTTACAAAAAACAAAATATAAATTATTGAAATAAAAATACCCGTAAAAATTCCAATAAACATTAAAATACTGTCAAAAGCATTAACATAAAAAAAACTTTGATAATCCTCAAATGAAATTTTACTTGTAGCATCACTAAAGTATGCCAGATATTTTCCAAAAAGAATTTTTAACTGTGCATCCGAAATTTTATCTACTCCAATATCTTTAAGTGTTGTAAGACTTAAGAATAAATAAAAAATTACTATTGTTAACGGCAGTAATGTTGTCATACCGCTTGAAACCCAAAGCCTGTTCTTTATCTTCCCAACTTTAATGTTAAAAATTCTTCTTCTGAGTTCTTCTTTTGAATAAATATACTCAATATATTTTATATGAACACGGTGCTTTTCCCAAAAATAAACAAACAGGGCTATTAATAATGAAGCTACAAGTGATATAAAGAAAAACTGTATATAAAAGCGTTTTGAAATATCATCAAAAGAAGTATCAAATAACAAAATGTAAGCCATATAAACTAAGGTGACTAAATAGGGTAAGAAAAGTATTAGGCTGTTTATAATGGGAGATTTTAAGAGTAATTTTTTACAAAATTTAAACAAACGCTCAGATATCTTTTTACCTTTTCTTTTTTTACGAAAATATATCTTAAATGGCAGGTTAAATACAAGTCCGATAAAAAAGCTCAGGGCAAGAACTTTTAATAATAATACTAAAGTGCTGCCGAATTTATTTTCTGAGGTCTGCGAGTTTGTTTTTGATGAAATAGTTATTTTTAAGGGTGCTGTGTCAGGTTGCTTATTAATTGAGTCAATAATACCAGCAATTGTGTCAAAAACAGAAATAATTTCCTTATCAATTATTTTCAGGCTGTCAATATCAACATTAGATAAATTTTTAATCTTGGACATTAATGCCGAATCTTGTTTAGATAAATAAGATTCTTTTTTAAATAATAATGAATCTTGATTTAACAATAATGAATCGGACAAGTGGGATTTACCGGAAGAAGTAATATTTTTACTTTCAAGCCATTCAGGGCCATATTTAAAAAACAAAATGCCCATAATAGGCATTACTAAAAAAAAATACAATATTGTAGAAAATAAATATATTCTTAAACCAATAAATTTAGGAATTTTTTTATTATGCTTCATTTGTACAAAATTTTATTTTGTAAAGATACTTTTTATAATTAATTTCTAATTTTAATTTTTATGCTTGATTTATAAATAAAGTAGTATATTAGTAAAATATAAAAATCCGATGTCTTCAAAAAAGGTTCATAAACTGGCTGATGTTTTTGCTGATGTTGCTACTCACAAAATAGTTGCAAATATTATTATAACTCATTCAACAAATAAATCTGATATAAGAGAAATTGCCCTTGAAGGACTGGATCTAAAATCAGGAAGAAAAATACTTGATCTTGGGTGTGGGTTTGGTTTTTTTACAAGAGCTTTAAAAGGCAATGTACATCCCGAAGCACTTGTAACAGGTATTGACCGCTTTAAAGAATATGAACAATTGTATATTGATTCATGTAAAACATCAGGTTTGAAAGGAAAATTTATTGGCTCAGACAAATCTGTTTTATCTGAATTTGACAGTAATTGTTTTGATATAATTTTATGCAGTTATGCATTATATTTTTTCCCTGATATTATTCCTCAAATATCAAGAATACTTAAAAATGATGGGGTATTTATTGCTATCACTCACTCCAAACCACATCTGAAAGAATTAACTTCATACATAAAAAATATATTAGAGATACATAATATCAATCCTGGGTTAAATTTACCATACGAAAAACTTATTAATAATTTTTCAGATAAAAATGGCTATCAGCTTTTATCACCATGGTTCGAAAATATAAGAAAAATTGAATATAAAAGTTCATTGGTTTTTTCTGATAAAGATTTTTCTGATTTTATTAAATTTCTCAGAATAAAACATTCATTTTTTATCCCTGATAATGTTGAAAAAGAATTAATCAATATTATTATCAATCAGTTAAGGAAGGATATTCAAACTAAAAAAAGATTAAAAATTACAAAGGATGATATAATATTTGTTAGTTCACAACCTTTGAAATAAGGCTGCTTCCGAAAGCTTTCGGGAGAGGCTGAGAAAATAAAATATGAGGATGTCTCAAAAGCTTATTAATAATGAAAAAGAAAAAAAGAATATTTTGTCCATATTGCAGTGGGAAAATTATAAACAAAAAAGAGGGAAATGTTTTAAGGGAATATTGCCCTGTGTGTAATATTTTCTTCTATGATAATCCATTGCCGGTTGTTTCGTCAATTCTTGTAAAAGAACGTAAAATTGTTATTGTTAAAAGGCTTAACAATCCTTATAAAGGAAAGTGGTGCTTGCCTTCGGGTTTTGCTGAAATAGGGGAGAGCATTGAAAAAGCAACCTTAAGAGAGCTTGAAGAAGAAACCGGTGTAAAAGCCAGAATCATAAAACTAATTGATGTTGATTCATGTAATAATTATTTTTACGGCGACCTGATTTTTCTTTCATTTGAAGTAGAACAAACAGGTGGGAAATTAGTTGCAGGTGACGATGCAATAGCAGTGAAATATTTTCCGGTTGAAAAAATCCCAAAACTTGCTTTTACATCAAATACAAAGGCAGTAGAAACTTATATAAAAGGTAAATTGGATTATTGGGCAATTGTTGATTCCTTTTCTTTAACATTAGATGAGAAAAAAATAAGAGATAAAAAGAAAAATTTACTTTCCGACAGGTTGATTGAAGTAATTGAAAAAAACTCAGAATTAATAGCTGATTTATGGCTTAGAGATGTTACAACCAATAAATCCACACCGGGTTATCATCAATTTAATAAGCAAAGTTTATTTGAACGATTCCAGGTAGTTATTTCGCAATACAGTAAGTGGCTTGGTGGAGTTTATGATAAGTATGATGTTAGAAATTTCTACATTCAACTGGGTGAAAAACGACGAAAGGAAGGATTTGCTTTAAGCGAAGTTATAAGCTCATTGAGCCTTGTCAGGAAGCATGTTTGGGAATTTACACTTTCTTATGGAATATGGCATAAAACAATTGATATTTATATGATGCTTGAACTTGAAAGAAGGATGATGTTGTTTTTTGACAAAGCTTCATACTGGATAATAAAAGGATATGAAACAGGAAATTCCTGACACAGACAAGTTTGTAAAATCTTTATCAAAATGTCAGAAAAATATGTATTTTTACATTTTAAATCTTATTCACAAAAATTTTTTAATTATGAAAACAATTAACAAGCTATTAATTTTTAGTTTAGCACTTTTTACAATTAACTGTTCTACGTTGAGTGTGAGCTATGACTACGACAGAAGTGTAGATTTCAGTAAATTTAAAACTTACAAATGGATCGAAAAAAATATGCTAAATAATGCTCTGGATCAAAATCCTTTTCAGAAAAAAGCCATAATATCAGCAGTTAATGATCAGCTGCAGGCAAAAGGATATAAAGAACAAGAATCGGGAGATACTGATTTTGCCGTAAATGTTTATGCTATGGTAAAACAACAAACTCAAATAACAAACTGGGATAATTACGGATGGTATAACCCATGGTGGGGTCCATACGGTGGTCATACTGAAGTAAGTACTTATGATGAAGGAACATTAGTTATTGATATCATTGATATTAAAGATAAAGAATTAGCCTGGCGAGGCTTAGGCACAAAAATAGTTACCGGTTTTAGTAATGATGAAAAAGGAATAGCCATAGTTAATGAAAATGTTGCAAAAATTATGGCAAACTTTCCTCCTCCCGCAGTACAAGGTAAATAAGGTTTGAGGTTCTGATACCTAATAGCTATCTGCAATATCGGGA
>JADFUO010000530.1 GCA_015222115.1 Bacteroidota bacterium
AAAATAGAGATGTCCAATTTAGTTCGTCTATAAAATCCGAAAGTTTAAATAAATATTAAAAATCACAAATGACATCCCGAAAGTTTTCGGGACCAAATTTCAAATAAATTACAATGTTCAATCCCGAGCACTCGGGACAATGACCAAAACAGTTTCGGTCATCCATCCACCCGTACGGACGGACAAGTTTTGTTTTTTGTTATTTGTTATATGGTGCTTTAATTTTAAATTTGTTTGACTTTATGGACTATTTATGAAAAACAAATTTTTTTATTTCAGAAGTAAAAATCCTAAAATCGGTTTTTGTCGGAAAAAATTGTTTTGGATTAACTTTTGATTCTTTCAAGAAGAATATCAATACCATAATTGATGTAACAATATAAGATATGCTTGTTGCAATTCCTGCTCCGATATTGTTATACAGAGGTATCATAATAGAGAAAAGCACAATTGAAACCACCAGTCCGGTTAACGAAGATATTGTATTTATGTAGTATTTTCCTGTTCCGGAAAAATAATGTCCGATCACCAGAGCAAAGTTAAAGAAGATAATTCCCGGAGCTAATGTCCAGATAACTTTGTTTACAGAGCCAAAGCCCTCACCAAATACAAAAGTATAAAAACCCGCAGGTAGAACTATTAGTGGAATTATCAGCAATAAACTGAAAATAATACTAACCTTGGTAAGATTAATGGTGAGTTTTTGCGAATATTTTATATCATCGATGTTGGCAATCCGGGCATATTGAACAAGTGAAATACTTTTGCTGATAAGCCACACCGACTCAATTAGTGACGCACCGTTTGAATACACCCCAACACTTGATTCACCGAAAAAATGATCGAGCCAGTAATAACTTAAACGAAAGCTTAATAACTGAAAAATATGTGCTAATTGATTTAATAAACCGTATTTTCCTAAATCTTTTATTACAATTAAATATTCGCGTAAAGCATGGAATTTGAATGTGTCAAAATATTTGTTGATGTAAAATAAGCTTACTAAGAACGTAATACCAAACGAAAAATATAATGATATCAGGTATGATGTAATATTTTTTTGTTTTAGAAAAACAAATAAAATAATTAATGAAATAACAGTGATTAACGGTTGTAAAAAGGCTATTAAGTTTGCTGTCTTTATTTTTTCTTTTCCAATTAATATGGTGGAATTTATTGAAGTATATGAATTAAGAACTGATAATATACAAATATTAATAATGAACTGGTTGTTAACCAGATTAGTGGTTTTTAATATAAAAAATGAAATTAAACTTATAATTATTGACCAGAAATAAGAAGGTAAAATTAACAGCGAAAACTTGTGTCGCGGAATAAGATAAACCAAAGTAGCACCACCGATGAGGTTAGAGAATACAAGAATAAATGCAATTGTAGTTATAATTATTCCCTGTTGCCCTTTACCATCGGGACCTAAAATTTGCGATATTACAACAGCAATCAACAAATTGAAAACTGCTGACATAACTCTGGTGCCGAATGTGTTAATGATTTTGCCTATCAAAAGATATAAGTTTAAACTTAAAATTAACAAATCCCAAATAATCTGGGGAAATATCAATACTTAAAAATCATCTGTTTTTTTTAATATAATATTTGCTTATAAACTTCGTACAACGATTGCCCGATAACCTCATTACTAAAATGATCAACTGAATATTTTCGGATTTTATCTTTGTTATATTTATTTAAATTATCAAGAAAAAAATTGATTTTTTCATAAAATTCGTCTTCATCTTTTGGTTTTACTAAAAGCCCGAGATTTTCGTTTAGATGTTCGTGAATGCCTCCGACTTTAGTTGAAATTACCGGAACACCGCATGAATAACTTTCTAAAATAACAACAGGAAGGTTTTCATAATTACTGAACATTATCATAAAATCAGCGTCATTCATTGCTTCAACAAGTTCATCATTTTCTTTAAGTCCTGCGAAAAAAACAAATTTATCAGTTAGTCCTAATTTATCTGAATAATGTTTAAGAACCTCAAAGTCCACACCATCGCCAATCATATAACATTCAAAATCGTCACGTTGTTCCGAGAGCCGTTTTATAACTC
>JADFUO010000531.1 GCA_015222115.1 Bacteroidota bacterium
ATCTGCAATCATATTCTGCATTATTTGTGTCCACCTTACAGGAGAAGTTAGCTGAGAAATTAAATTTGTTTTAATGATTTCAGGGTCGGTAACAGACTGTCCTGTAACATTTTGATATATCGGGCAAATAACCTGACTGAATTTTGTGGATTTTATTGCTTCAGCCAGTTCAACTCTGGCAGGCTCCATTAAAGGTGAATGGAAAGCTCCGCCTACTTTTAACGGAAGTGCTCTTTTGGCACCTGCTTCCTCTAATTTTTCGCAAGCAATTTCAATACCTTTGAAAGAACCTGAAATTACCAATTGTCCCGGGCAATTATAATTAGCAGGAATTACAATCTCATTTATTGATTTTAATATTTTTTCAACGGTTTTATCATCAAGTCCGATAATTGCTGCCATTGTTGAAGGTTCTGCCTCACAAGCTTTTTGCATTGCCAATGCTCTGGCAAACACTAATTTTAATCCGTCTTCAAACAATAATGTTTTATTGGCTACCAAGGCAGAGAATTCTCCAAGTGAATGTCCGGCAACCATGTCAGGATTAAAATCTTCATCTAAAGTTTTTGCAAGAATCACAGAATGCAGGAAAATTGCTGGTTGTGTAACATTTGTTTGTCTCAGGTCTTCATCAGTACCATCAAACATCAGGTCGGTTATACGAAACTTCAATATGCTGTTTGCTTTTTCAAACAGGTCTTTTGCTTTTGAAGAATTTTCATATAAATCTTTGCCCATTCCAACAAACTGAGCGCCCTGTCCGGGGAACACATAAGCTTTCATAAAAAAATTATTTAAGGATTAAATATTTGATAACGAAATAAAAAAACAAATATTATTGGGACTTAAAAGAGTAGTTATCAATGCAATTTTGAACCTATTAAATGGATAAATTCCGCTCGGGTTTCCTGACGTTTGAATGCACCGGTAAAATCAGATGTTGTAGTTACAGAGTTTTGTTTTTGAACGCCTCTCATTATCATACACAAATGTTGTGCTTCAATTACAACAGCCACACCCAGTGGTTTGAGCGTAGAATCAATAGCTTCTTTTATTTGTGTTGTCAGTCTTTCCTGAACCTGCAACCGTCTAGCATAAGCTTCAACAACTCTTGCAATTTTACTTAAGCCTGTAATGTATTGGTTTGGAATATATGCAACATGTGCTTTACCAATAAAAGGTATTAAATGATGTTCGCATAACGAAAATATTTCAATATTCTTTACAATTACCATTTCCCTGTAATCTTCTCTAAACATTGCCGATTTCAGGATTTCTACCGGGTCTTGTTCGTAGCCTTGAGTCATGAACTGCATTGCTTTGGCAACTCTTAACGGCGTATCAAGCAAGCTATCACGGCTGGGGTCTTCTCCAATCAATTTTAAGATTTCTTTGTAATAGCCACTTAACTTTTCCAGATTTTCAACATTATGGTTTTCTATCTTTTCATAGCTAAAAACATGATTGTTCTTTTTTTTCATCATTAGTTTAATATTAATTTCTTTGTGCAATAAAACATTTTCCGGGCAAAATTAAGAAACTTTTCAGGTAAAATGCAGTTAATTAGGAATAATTTAATTAAACATTCCATTTCTCTCATAGCAAGATAGTAAGAAAATTGAAATTAAATTAATTTGAAAATATCATAGAAATGGAATGTTTCGCTCCTGATATCCGACCATCGATTTTTGTTTTCTCTATCTTATAA
>JADFUO010000532.1 GCA_015222115.1 Bacteroidota bacterium
CGATACTTCAATAATATACTTTATCAGATTTTGTCCTTCAACATCTTTGGGGTGGGCTTTGCCTGAAAAAATAAAACGTACAGCTTTGCCGCCATTAACAATTTTCTTTAATCTTTCAATATTATAAAAAATCAAATTAGCCCTTTTATAAGTAGCAAAACGCCTTGCAAAGCCAACTGTTAGAGCTTCTTCGTTTAACGAGTCGATAGTCTTAAAAATAATTTTCGGGTCTTCATGTCGTCCGGTCATATCTTCAACGAGCTTTTCTTTTAAAAACTCCAACAAATTGTTTTTAAGCTTATTTTTAATTCTATAAATCTTTTCATCAGCAACATTATGTATATTTTGCCAAAACCCGGGATTTGACTGATCTTTAAAAAAATTCTTACCAAATTCCTTTTCATACAAACGCTGCCAAACCCCTGCTGTCCATGTTGGATAATGAACACCATTTGTAACATAATCAATATGAATTTCTTCCGGGAAATGTCCTTTATAAAGATTGCAAAAGAGTTTTTTAGAAACATTGGCATGAATACGGCTCACACCATTAATTTCCTGCGATAGCCTGGCAGCCAAAATACTCATAGAGAATTTCTCATTAACGTCATTTTTATTGATCCGTCCCAATCCCATAAACTCATCCCAACTCAAATTCAGGCGGTCGGCATAATGTGGTATATAAGTCCTGAGAAGGTCTTCATCAAAAACATCATGACCTGCAGGAACAGGGGTGTGGGTTGTAAAAAGAGTGGAAGCCCTTACAACTTCAAGTGCCTGGTTAAAAGGAAGGTTTTTATATTGTACAAAACTACGTAATCGTTCCAATCCGATAAAAGCAGCATGTCCTTCATTGCAATGATAAAGTAAAGGCTCAAGCCCAAGTTTTTCAAGCACACGTATTCCTCCAACTCCTAAAAGTAATTCTTGTTTGAAACGATTTTCATTATCACCACCATATAATTGGTGAGTTATAGAACGGTCGTTAAGAGAATTCTCATCAATATCGGTATCAAGCAGAAACAAATTAACCCGTCCGACTTCTACTTTCCACACTTTGGCAAACACTGTCCTTCCGGGCAAGGCAATACTGATTTTTATCCAGTTATTATTTTTATCCCTGACGGCCTGAACCGGAAGATGTGTGAATTTTTGAGGTAAATAACTAACAAGCTGGCTTCCGTCCTTTGTAAGGTTTTGCCTGAAATAACCATAACGGTATAAAAGTCCGACACCTGTAATTTTTTTATTTGAATCGCTGGCTTCTTTTAGATAATCGCCGGCAAGTACTCCAAGTCCGCCTGAATATATTTTTAATGTCTCGTGGAGGCCAAATTCCATACTAAAATATGCTATCTGACTATCCGAATCATTGGGCTTTTCGTTAATATATTCATTAAACCGTTTTAATACATTATTGTATTTTTCTAAAAAAGCGGCATTCGACCCTAATTCATCAAACTTAGCAGCAGATAATTCTTCTAACAGGCTTATCGGATTATGATCAAGTTTTTCCCATAGATCAACATCTATTTTTTGAAAAAGTTCGGTGGCTTCATAATCCCATGACCACCAAAGGTTTTTTGACAAATCTTGTAATCCTGAGAATTTTTCAGGAATATTTGGTTTTACAAGCACTTTTTTCCAAACAGGTGTTTCATTTTCAATTGGTTTGTAAACTCGTAATTTATATTGTAATTGTTTGTTTTTAAATAATTCAGGACGCAACTGCACTTTTTGTAATGCAATTGAATATGCCTTCCAATAATAATCAATCAGGTTTTTCCAAAGGGCTGTCCTCGAAATTTCGAAAGCTTCATTACGTATATTCTTCACATCTTCTTCCGCAGCATTCGAAAAGTTAATAATCCGGTTTGTTATATTTTTTATAACAAAGTCATCATTGTTTTCATTCCTTTTAATGACATCAACACTATTATTTTTTTGGATAAAATTCTCGTTTACCCATTTTCCAAAACCGGCGAGAGTGGTTGTTACGGTTGGAATATAAAAAGCAATGCTTTCAAGCGGAGTATAGCCCCATGGCTCGTAATACGACGGAAAAACACTAATATCAAAACCAATTAGTAAATCGTAATATAAGAGATTAAAAACTCCATCATCACCATTAAGATAAGCCGGAACAAAAATAACTTTCACCTTATCTTCCGGAGCATTATTCAAATTATTTTTTTTAATAAAATTTAGAACAGGGTCATTTTCCGGATCAATCAGCTTATGTGTAAGGTATTGATTTTTAAGTGGCTTTGAAAAGTCAATATTATTCATTCTTGCCAATAAATTATTATCAGGACCTGACTGACCTGCCGGAACAGTAATAAAAGCAATAATATTACGATTGAGTTTTTTGTTTTTATTTAATTTTCCAAAAGCATTTAAGTAAAGGTCAATTCCTTTATTTTTAAACTCATATCTTCCACTGTTTAAAACAAATAATGTGTCTTCCGGAACTTTTTGGTTTAATAAAGCTTCAGCAACATGAATAAGTTTTTTGCGTGCTGTTTTTCTTTTCTCATTAAAATTTTCCTTAGCCGGAACAAATGAATCTTCGAAACCGTTTGGAGTTATAATATCAGGATTTTTATTCAGAAAATAATAACATTCTTCGGAAGTAATCGGGCTTACGGTTGTAAATAAATCAGACAGTTGCGATGATAATTTTTCAAGTGAATGTTTTGCCACCACACCAAAACGGCGGGCAAGCATATCAATATTAAATTTTGCAATTTCTTTGTACAGAGGAAGTCCGTTTCCGGCAATCGAACGTCCCATAACTGTAGCATGAGTAGTAAACACAGTGCCGACCTGTGGAACTCTCTCCTTAAGATACAAAACACCGGTAGCAGTCATCCATTCGTGAAAATGAGCAATAATTTTATCGCTGACCGAACAATTATGATTATAAAAACTTTCAATGGTTTTTGCAGCAGCATAACCAAACAATGCAGGTTCTATATAATCCCATTGTCCTGTAAGGGAATCAAGTTTATATTTTTCCCAAAATAAAGTAAATATTTCATTTTTATGAGAAAAATACGGTGTAAAATCAACAAGTACTACAATTGGATTGCCGGCAATATTCCATCTGCCGATCCGTATTTTTATGCCTTCATTCTCAGCTTTATCCCTCCAGTATTTTA
>JADFUO010000533.1 GCA_015222115.1 Bacteroidota bacterium
CAAGTAACAATTATTATCTTCTTGAGATAGAATTATTAACTGGCCGCCACCATCAGATAAGAGCACAACTTGCAAAAATCAGCTGTCCGGTTAAGGGAGATTTAAAATACGGTTTCCCGCGTTCAAACAAAGATGCATCAATTAATTTACATGCAAGAAAAGTTGAGTTCATTCATCCTGTCAGCAAAGAAAATATCTCAATTACCGCCTCACCACCCGATGATCCTTTGTGGAATTATTTTGTTAAACTGAAAAAAATGGATATTAATAATAAATAAATCCAAATATGTTTATTGGTTCAAGGTTTCAGTTTTTGTCAATTGCCCACTGCTGCTGCTACTGCAACTGCCACTTTGCCTCTGGTTCGTCTTCGCTCACCATGACTAATAATTTTTTAAACCGGATAAAGTCAAACTGAGCGTAGACGAAGTTTGCCACTGCTACTGCTAATTTGTTTCTTTCTACATTCTACATTCATTATTCTTCATTCATTATTCTTTGCTAAAGTATTTGCGTGTTTATGTGTTATTGTGTTTACGTGTTTTGATTAAATTCGTAAATCGTAAATCGTAATTCTGGTTGCTAACTGCGGCCTGTTACTGCTACTGTTGCTGCCACTTTGCCTCTGGTTCGTCTTCGCTCACCATGACTCATAATTTTTTCAAACTAGGATAAAGTCAAACTGAGCGTAGACGAAGTTTGCTAGTGCCACTGGCACCTTGTTTCACACGTCATTTCCCGAAGTTTCGGGATCATTCGGTGGTCATTCACTATTACAGGAATTTATTAATTTTGAAAATCAAAAAATTTATGAACCGGTATAAAAAAATCATATTATTATTATTATTACTTTGTTTATTCAAGTTCGGATTTACGCAATATTACAGCTCAGGACAAGACCCGGCAAGCATAAAGTGGCAGCAGATTAAAACAAAAAACTTTAAGATAATTTATCCCCAAGATTTTGAAAAACAATCGCAATACCTTGCTAACGTCCTTGAAACAGTTTATAAATTCGGTTCAGAATCATTGGGATACAAGCCAAAAAAGATTCCGTTAATTCTTCACAACCGGTCGGTAAATTCAAATGCTTATGTTGCCTGGGCCCCGAAACGAATGGAGTTTTATACCTGTCCTCCGCAAGATTCATATTCAGAAAACTGGCTTGATCAACTGGCAATTCACGAGTTCAGACATGTAGTCCAGATTGAAATGTTGAATCAAGGGTTTACAAAAGTTCTTTATTATCTTTTCGGCCAACAGGCAACCGGAGCAATACTCGGATTATATATCCCACGATGGTTTATGGAAGGAGATGCTGTTTGCACAGAAACAGCTTTGAGCAATTCAGGTAGAGGAAGACTCCCTTCATTTGAAAAAATACTCAGGGCACAACTGCTTGAAAAAGGAAAATATAATTATGAAAAAGCTGTTCACGGCTCATATAAAAATTTTATTCCGGGACCTTATAATTTGGGTTACTATATTGTAGGATTTAACCGGATAAAATTCGGAAATAAAATCTGGGAAAATGCCATAGAAACATCAGCCAAATACCCTTTTATTATCACTCCTTTTTCAAGAGGAATAAAAAAAATATCAAAACTTTCCAAAGTACAGCTTTACAATAGCACATTTACCGAATTACGCAATTTGTGGGAGAAACAATTTAACGATCTGACTTATTCAAATTATACTTTGATATCAAAAATCAATCAAAAAAATTATACTAATTATGAACTCCCGTTATATTTAAACGACAGTTTGATACTTACTGAAAAATCCGGCATTGACGATATTAACCGTTTTGTTGCAATTGATAAAAACGGAAATGAAAAAACAATTTTTACTCCCGGTTTTAACTTTCGTGAAACTTTGTCATATTCAAAAAATAAAATTTACTGGGCAGAAAAAACTTTTGATCCTCGCTGGGAAAACAGAAATTATGCGGTAATTAAAACTTACAATCTGAAAACCAAAAAGCTAAAGCAACTGACCAAAAAAAGCAGGCTATTTGCTCCGTCTGTTTCGCATGACGGGAAAAATATTGTTGCTGTTGAAGTTACAACAGAAAATAAATATTATTTGCAAATCCTTGATTCCGAAACAGGGA
>JADFUO010000534.1 GCA_015222115.1 Bacteroidota bacterium
AACCAGTACGAGTCGTTATGTTCATATCCCGAAAATTTATATTTCTTTGCAAGCAGCAAATAAAAATCAATTATTGAAAAACTTCCTTCCATTTTTTTAAAATTAAAAATAACCGGGTCAATCACATGAATGCCACTGAATGCCATAGGATACAATTTTGATTTTGATTTGCGTGAAATTATTTTCTCACCGGTTTTTTTGTTCTCCCATCCGCATAATAATTTCTTATCATCAAATAATAAATATCTTGAAGTTTGCCGGTTTTTTACTGCCAGTGTTGCAATTGAGCCGGATTTTTTATGAAATAAAATAAGATCATTTAAATCAATATTTGAAATTACATCAACATTGTGAAGCAAAAAAGGATTTCCATCATCAAAAAACCAGGCTGCTTTTTTTAAACCTCCACCTGTGCCTAAAAGTTTTTTGCTTTCATTGGAAATTTCAATCTCAATATTAAAATTAATTTTTTGGTTAAGAAAGTTTAAAATCTGGTCGGCAAAGTGATAAGTGTTAATTATAATTTCATCAAAGCCAAAAGAAATCAGTCTTTTAATAACAATTTCCAATAATGGAATTTTATTAATCTCAACTAGAGCTTTTGGCTTGGTATCTGTGATTGGTCTAAGCCGGCTTCCTATACCGGCAGCAAGTATCATTGCTTTCATTGGCAGATTATAAATAATTTGTTGTCTATAATCATGATTTGCAAAAATTATTTTTTGATTTGTTTAGGTTATAAGGTTAAGAGGCCTGTTTGGTTTAGAGGTAAGGGTAAAGTTTTTTTTACACCTAACCTTTTTACTTTTACCCAAACCGGCTTCCTAACCTTTACCATTTCTGTTATTCAATTATACATATAAAATAATCATTTTAATACTGAAGTTAATGCCTATGCGATAGGTATCAGGATGACTTTTGACATCATACATTTGACGTCTGACATAATAGTCATATTTTCCAGTTATCTTCTTCAGTATGTGTTAAAATAATCTTAACATTATATTTTTCTTTCAGATGATTTGTTAGTTTTTCAGCACAGAAAACCGACCTGTGCTGCCCCCCCGTACAACCGAAATTTACCATCAAGTCAGTAAAATTTCTTTCTAAATATTTCTCAACAGATTTGTCAATAATTGAAAAAACATAGTTAAAAAATTCTTCAACTTCTTTTTCTCTTTCAAGAAATTCAATTACCTGTTTGTCTTTACCGGTAAAATGTTTTAGTTCTTCCGATTTTCCCGGGTTTGGCAGGGCGCGGCAATCAAAAACAAAACCGCCTCCGTTTTCGGTTTTGTCATCCGGTATTCCTTTTTTGTAAGAGAAGCTGTTGATAGTGATTTTTAAATTTGAATGTGGTTGTTTTGAAACTCTTCCATGTCTTGCAGACTCTGGAAGGTTTTCTGTTAAACTATTTAAAACATTCATTAAAGTTGGTAATTTTACGGATAAGACTATATTCTGCAGCAACCATTTTAAATTTTCAATAGCCGTTGGAATGCTTTGCAGAAAATGTGATTTTTTCTCATATAGTCCTCTGAATCCATAAGCTCCTAAAACCTGCAACAATCTTAAATAAACGAAACCCCAATAATATTTTTTAAATTCTTTACTATTTACTGAAATATATTTTCCGAGATTTGAAAGATAATATTCCAGCAAGTAATTTTTTATATCATTCGGAATTGCCGCTTTAACCTGAAAAAGTAATGAAGCAATATCGTATTGTAAAGCTCCATTTCTGCCGCCTTGGTAATCAATAAAATATGGGCAATTTTTAAATATCATAATATTCCTTGACTGAAAATCGCGGTACATAAAATAATTTTTGTCGGCTTCAAGAAGGAAATCTGTAAAGCGTTGGAAGTCATTTTCAAGCTTATGTTCGTCAAATGGAATTTTTGCAAGTTTCAGAAAATAATATTTAAAATAATTCAAATCCCAAAGCATTGATTGTTTATCAAAAGCCGGGCGGGGATAACAACGGCTGTAATCAATGCCTTTGCCTGCTGTAATCTGAAATTTTGGTAATTCATTAATAGTTTTTTTGTAAAGTTCAATGATATCTTCGGAAAATCCTGATTTTTTTTGTTGTTGTAAAACAATGGAAAATAATGTTGTATCGCCAAGATCTTTGATAAGATAAATTTTATTATCAGGACTAACGGAATATATTTCGGGTACATTTAAGTTATTTTTCAGGAAATGTTTTGTGAAAGAAAAAAATGCTTCGTTCTCTTTTATATCCTTGTTAAATACACCGATGGCAGTTTTATCTCTGCCTTTTATGCGAAAATATTGCCTGTAAGAACCTGAGGAAGGCAAAGTTGTAATTTGTTCAACTTTCTCGTCCGACCAGTCGTTAAATATTATGCTTAAATTTCTTTGAATTTTGTTGTTCAATTTATTTCTTATTAAATCTGACTCATTTAAGTATCTGTCCATAAATTCGGATATAAACCATTAAAACGGTTTTTGAATTTTATTTAGTATCAGTTGCTAAGAATATACAGTAACTACTAACCGTTTTAACGGTTTTTCTCTTTTAGTAAAATAACAACTTTATAG
>JADFUO010000063.1 GCA_015222115.1 Bacteroidota bacterium
ACTTTGATTGTAGCTGTTTCTCCAGTATAAGCACCGTTCCAATTAATTGTTATTAAAGTGTCTATGCCACTTATGGTGCCGGCATCAGCCGGTTCAATTATCCAAATGTATAAATCTGTATTTTCCACACTATTGGTATAATATTCAACTTCCTGAGCATTTACACATACTTCTGTTTGTCCTGTTGGAGTTACCGGTGCAACAGGTACGCCTGTAAATCCGAAAAATTCAAGATATCTTTCCATCAGTTCTTGTTTTGTATTTGTACCGTTAACCAAACCGCCAAACTCAAATGACACACCAATGGTTTTATAATCACCGGCATCATAGGCAACACCGCAGTCATATAAAGGAACTTGGTTTTTAAATATCAGTTCAGCAGGGGATATTGGGCTGATATGGTCAATCCAGTTATTTTCTCCTGCGTAAGCATAACTTAGTCCTTCGGTTATACTTCCGCTTTGACCGTTTATGGTGCTCAAGTCACTGGAACCATCAGCAGTTGGATTTATTTTAAAATATGAATGTACAGTAGTTTGTGTGTCATAATACCATGTATCACCGCCTTCCATATAAAGATTTCCGCCATTATCAAGAAAATCGGCAAGCAATTGTCCTTCTGATTGTTGTAAAATATAATTATTATTATAAATACCAAGGCATACAAAAATTGAATAATATGAATTTACATCTGCAGATAATGAAGTTACGTATTCGGTTGTTAATCCTGTATTTTCAACACACTCGTATATAGCAGGTCCTGATGAGTTATTAGGATCCAGGTCAACGATCAAAACAGGTTTTTTTCCAACAGGAACGTTAAATATTTTATTTGCAGTTATGCCTGCGGCAGCGGAAATATCAAATTCAATATCAACAATTGCAAAAGGAGCTGCTAAAATACTGGCTGTAACGTTGAATATTGCCTCAGCAGAACTATTAGCCGGAATATTTCCTATAAAAGAAGTGTCGGAATTAATTGTGATGTAATTACTTGATGATGATATTACTGCTCCGGCATTGAATGCCTGGCTAAGTCCGGTATTTGTTATTGAAACTATTAATTCAACCGTTTCTCCCGGATCCCAACGACCATTATTGTTTCCTGTTACGGAATCAACAACCGTTAAATCATTGATTTGAAATACCGGTGCTGTGTTAATTGGCGGGAATACTATATAGTCAATCCAACCACAATCGCTTCCTCCGGTCTCGTATGTATCTTTTGTATAAACCCATTTAAAAGTATGATCACCACCGGTAACAGCATAAGCAACTCTTCCCCAGTCAACTTCACCGGACCAGCTATCTACTTTAGTTTCATCAATATAAAATTCCAGAAAATCGTAGCTTGCTTCAGATGATACTTTTCTGTAAAAGGAAATACTGTCATCATAAAGAATTTCAAAGGAAATTGAAAGCCCGGAACTTGAGTTATTTCCAATGGAACCTGATTTTGCACAATAAACACCTTCATAAGGGTCTGCATCATCAATAACCCATGGTAAGTTTCCTACCTGAACCCAGCTGAACTGGCTAAAATCGCCGGTTTCCCAGTCTTCAAAAATTATCCCGACTGTAGCATAGAAACTATATTGAGCATTATATTCTCCTGAGATTACTTCATAATCAATATCAACACAGGTTCCAATTGGTGCTTCATCATCAACGGTAATATTGAATGTTGCATAGGAAGTTTCACCAAAAACAATTGTTCCGAAATCATAAGAAGTAGAATTTAAGGTTACTAATCCGCAGGTTGTGGATATACTTGCTGTAACATTAAGTGCATCACTATGTCCGAAATTGGATGTTGCAATAATTAAGTCGGCAGTTTCACCCGGGTCAAGATAACCATTACCATTTCCGCCTGCTGCGTCATCTATTGTCATATTGCCTACTGTAAGTTCAGGTGCATAAGCGATTGATGTAAAATTACTATTCCAGATACTGTCACCGTCTGTTGCAATAACATTAAAATAAATAACATGTTCATCAGGAATGTTATTTGCGACATCAAAAGCAAAACCATCAATAACAGTAGCTGTACCACCAGCCGGAATATTACCATAAAAAGCGGAAAATGTTGTTAGGGTAATATAATCATCATCTGTTTCAATATTTACTGTAGTGTTTTCTGCATTTTCGCTTCCAACGTTTTTCATTGTTAATGAAAGCAAGATGGATTCACCGTAATCTATTTCTCCGTTTCCGTTCCCTGAATCATCATTAATTGTATAAGAGTCTTTTATTACATAAGCACCAACAGGTGGAATAACCTGAACAGATGCATTATACCTGAAATAATTTTGTTTTGTAACAGTGATTTCGACAATTGTTGGGGGAAGTTGAGGAATGATAGAGATATTAAGAGGGGCTCCGGTTCCAACGCCTATACCGATTATTTCATCACCTACAGTTAATGCAATCAATGAACCTTCGTTGGCAGTAACAGTAAAAAAGTCAAGACCGGCTAATAAAACATTATCATGGGTAACTGTTAAATTCTGGGGTATTTCCGAATAAACAGTTGAAAAGGCACCGCCATGATGATGGAACAGATAATAAGTAACCATTTTACTGCCTGTATTATATGGCCAATTTGATTGTTCAAGGAAATATTTACCTGCAGCATTACCAAATGCAGGAAGTACTCCTCTTGAATCGGGAGTAGTTGTAAAATCAGGCATAAATTCGGGCCACATATTATCATACATACCCCAAACATAAGTATCGTTAACAAAAGAATAGGAGGTTTCGGAAGCAGCAATAATGCCTAATGCACCCTGTTGATGCCTGTGGAATGCTTCTGCAAAACATTCACTTGATGCGTTGAATTTTCCTGTAAGGCAGTTAATAGAGAATACAAAAACAAGGTCGTCATTACTTAATCCTGACAGATCGCTGATACTGTAGTCAGGTTCTCCCCAGCCTGTTAAACCGCCATGGTCACGGTGTTGTAAGATAAAGGCGCCGCTGTTAATTGCATTATTTACAGCAGTTGCATTACCTCCTGTCCATCCGCCAAGTTCTGCAGGGGTTGCAGGAATATATCCTAATCCATCCGGACCGAAATAATTAACAACTATGCTTGTATTTGTGGCAGTTGACCAAGGGTCAACATTAGGATTACCTGAATAAATTGCGTTAATTCGTACAGGGTCTTTTCCATGAATATTTTTTAAAAATCCACCGACAGATTCAGAGCATATCTGGAACCAGCGGCTGGTTTGCCAGCCCAGAGCAGTAATAGGATGGTCATAAAAATCGGGGTTGGTCGGGGGATTTCGTTCATAATAGAGGATTTTTCCCACCATTGTTTCAAGATGCCCTTCGTTTTGTGCGGTCATACGGGCAAGAATAACATCTGCCATATTATTTCCGTTAACATCGGCATAAATATGGTCAGAGACACAGGTACTATTCCAAGTCGGAGAGATAATTGTATTTCCGGAAGTTCCGTAATCACCTATTAAAAGAACTGCAACAGGTTTAACATCCCAGGTATTATATGCATTATCAATATAATTTTCAATGGCAGTAGATGTATTACCTCCGATTTCGGTTGTTGTAACTACTCCAGTCCTGATTCCTTGATTGATTCTCCATTGCTTGAGAGAATCTGCCCATGAAATAAAAGCAGGGTCATCAGGTACGATAATAATATATTCATAATCCTCTGTTCTTAAACCAGTTGAAGGTGATATTGAATAATCAATTTCAGGTAATGAATTTTTGTTAAGCAAGGCACCCTGAAGTATAGGGTCAAACCAACGGCTTCTGAAACTGTCATCGCCAAATAGACCGTTACCGCCTTCAAAAGTTACTTCAATTTCAATATCCCTGTAAATAATTAATTCTTTGGTTACGGGATTATACTGGAATGGAGTAACACCCAGCATTACCACATCTACTCCCCTTATTTTCGTGGGAGGAGACATTAACACCGGTTCTGAAGGATAAAATTTATCAAGAGTATAAATTTTTCTATCCTTTTTGTAGATAAGAGGTCCGTTTTCATTATCTTTTGGGATACGGGGTGCAGGAGCAATGTTTACATTTGAATATTTTTCTGTCCTTGAGGCAATAACTTTTAATTTAGCTTTTGCTCCCTGTGGTACTGCGATGTACCTGCCGGAACCCGGCAAATCGGGTGCTCCTTCATTATTAGGCAAAAAATGTCCGGGCAGATGAACAGCTTTCATAGATTCGCCATCAACATTTCTGTCGGTAAATGTAAATTCGTTTATTGAGAAATTTACGATCACTCCTGAGGAATTTTCATTTTTTAACGATATTCCTGATTTTCCCCAACTGTCGGAGTAAGTTACTTTTTGTGCGAAAGAATTAACTGCAAACATTAGTGTTGCAATTAATAAAACTGATAACTTGCAGTTAAGTTTCAGCATGGATTTTTTGTATTTGATCATTTTAAAAAAATTTTAGTTAATATTTATTTTTAATTAAATTACTGAACAACAATTTTCGTATTATATGTTTTGTTTTTTTCTTCAATTATAAGTGAATAAATACCTTCGGAAAAATTACTGATATCAATATTTTTTAAGTATTTACCTGATAATTCCACTTTATTAAGTTCATAAACAATTGCACCTAATGAGTTCAGTATTTTCAGATTAACAGTTGTATTATTTTCTGAATTCAATTCAACTGTAAATATACCATTATTGGGATTTGGGAAAATATTTATACCGATTTTGTTAACAAATTCATCAATTCCAGTGCAATCATAAAAAGTGACAGCTACCGAATCGCTTGATGTACATATATAATTATTAGTTACATCTACCCAAATATTTTTAGTTCCCAGCCCAACTCCTGATGAATCCGTTTCAATGATTTGAGTAGTTTCGCCGGTTGACCATAAATATGTAGCTCCGGGATTTCCGGCATCCAATGTATAAATAAGATGTGCGCAAATGCTTGTGTCAATACCCAAATCAATAACTGGTATCGGATTAGCTGTTACTTCAATTGAATCAGTGCTGACACAATCAAACAGGTTGGTTACTTCAATCCAGTATAAACCTGTTTCCGTAACAGTGTATGTATTGTTTGTGGAGCCATCCTGCCACAGATAGCTTTTATAACCTTCGGGGATTTCCAAAACGAGTGATTCGCCCTGGCAGATAGCAGTATCATTTCCTAAATTTATATCAGGTAATGGGCGTGCAATAACAGTTGCCTGACCATTAATCTGGAATTGACCATCATCAACTTCAACAATAAATGTTGTTGTTTCTAATATCGGAGTAAATACCGGATTTTGATCTTCTGAGAAAAAGCCTTCAGGGTCGGATGTCCATGAGTAAGTATATGTTCCTGAGCCACCGGTTGGGTCGGCAAATAATTGAGCAGACTCGCCAACGCAGATTTCTTCCGGATCGACAGAAACATCAACATACATATCTGTAACATTTAAAGTAACCGGGATTGTTATTTGGGGCAAATCCGGGTCGTTGTTGCTTATAATAAGGTCTGCGTAATAAATGCCAATTTCCATGTTGGCAGCGTCAAAATCAACCTGAATTATTGCTGAGTCACCGGCAAGAATAGTGCCTTCAAGAGGTGTAACAATCAGCCAGCCAATTACATTTATTGAATAGTCTTCAACTTCACCATAAGTAGTGGTGCCGCAAGGTTCAACAGCTCCGGTGTAAGTAATTCTGACTCTCATTGTTGTAGTACCTGATTGAGAGCCAACCGGAGGAGTGATAGTTGCAGTGTATGGTCCGTTACCGGGAGTTCCGATGACTGATATTGGCTCATCATCAGAAAAATCCTCATTCCTGTTCCAGTCAATCCATATTCCGCATTGATCTTGCGAATATGGATTACCGTTTATAACAGTAATTTCATAAGAATTACCAATACTCATACTTGTTGAAATATCAGTATAATCGGCATATTCATCACAGCCAGATGAATTATTGATATTGCCAAGTTGGACATTGTAAATATATTCATCACAACCGCCGCTTGCAGCACAATAATCTCGGGAATATTCTTTACCGGAACTAATAACAGGATTAATTAAATATTCAAGTTCAAGTTCACCAATACTATAGATTGTAAAAAATTGAGTAGAAGTTTCTCCGGGTTGTAAGGTTTCGGTAATTTCGGTTGTGTTTACTGAGATATGAGCATCACCCCATTGAACATCAACTTGTGCAGGCACAGATTCTTCATCGCCTTCATAATAAGCGGTTACTTTATAATTATAATAACCGTAATCAGGAAGATAATCAGTATAAGTCGTATCTTCGGTATTACCGATAATTTCATCATCCCTGTAAATATTAAAATAAAGGAAATCTTCTGCACCTTCAAAAAACCAGATAAGGTCAAGCTGTCCGGTTTCAAATGTCAGGTCTACTGTCAGGTTTTCAGGACAGGCAAGTGTTATGGTTTCATAGGGTGAAACATACGTCATTGCAGAACCGGATCTGTTATCTGTCCAGCATGGATAAACAAGACCATTTCTTGCTGAAATACCTAAATAATCACCAAAATATCTTTCAGCTAAACCAGGTATTGGTGCAGGTGTGAAGGCAACGTCACTTACTTTGAAATCTTCCCATGTTTCGCCGGCATCATAAGAATTGGCGCAGTAAACTTCACATTGAGTGCTTGAAACATTCCTGTCGTCATAAAAAATAACACTAAGAATACCGTTTTCAGGGTCACAGGTTATCCATGGAAAATAATGCTCTTTACCCAAACCTGAAGGATCCTGATTTACTTTTATTGGGTCAGACCATGTATCTCCCTGGTCGGAAGATTTTATCATATAAGCATCAATATCCGCTCCTGTGTTAATTCCGGGTTCACCAATATTTGACCATACAATATATAAATTTCCGTTGTATGCACCTCCGCTTACATCAACTGTCAGGACAGGAAATGAATTAACCCTCATGTTTTTCGAGGTTTCTGTAATTCTTATTCCCCTGATATTTTCTATTATTCTTATTGATGTATTAAAGCTTGCACCACCATCCAATGATTTGGCAAAACCAATAGCTGTTTCATCTGAGGGCCATGAATCATAAATTGACCAAACTGCATATACTTCGCCGTTTGGTCCGGTATTTATATTTACACCCTGGTTATGACTTCCGGCAGCTACATCAGAGCTGATCTCTATTGGTGTTGAATAATTGATACCTGAATTGGTTGATCGTGAAAATCCAATTTCATACCTGTCTGAACCGCCGAAGATAGTCCATGAATCATAAATATTTCCTTCATAAGGGCTAGTTAAACAGTTATCAACCCACAAGTGGTTTTTATCTGATAAAACTGAGGTAATTTCAACTGCTGTCCAGCTATTCCCCTGGTTAAATGAATAAGAAACACCCATTCCCATTCCAACTGAAATATAACCAACATAATATCTTCCGTTTTGGTCAATCGCTGCAGCAGGGTCTCCCCAGTTTGGACCGCCGGCTCCTTCTAATTCTCCATCCCAGGTTTCTCCGCCGTCAAATGAATAAAAGTCATTAGCCCCAAAAAGACCACGATCTTCAACAGGATCCGTAGTAGAATTGTTGGAGTTTAATGGATTAAGATAATCATTTGGATTAATAAAGATTGAGTTCTCACTTTGAGTACAATTCTCAGTTGTTACAGGAATGTCAGGTGAGTCTTTAGTTTTAACAGTAGCAGCTTTAATTTCTATACCGGTGTAGATTGCTTTTTCTACGGTAATTTCCGGATTTAAAATTGCTAATCCTTCTTTAGCCATTTTTTTCCAGTAACCGTTGTTGTCAACGCGAGTGTCAACAAGTGACCTTCTGGTTTTTTCATCTTTTGAATCATCGCTGACAGCCCATTTTATTCCAAGAACAAAAAGAACTATTGCGACAAGAGCTAATACTAATTTTGCTTTTTTCATGGTTGTAATTATTTTGGTTCTATGTTAAATATTGTAGGTTAATTAAAGACGAAAGATAAAAGTAAAAAGATAAAAGTAAGTAATAATATTTTTCTGTGTTGATTTTTAAAAATATTCCATTGAATTTTAAATATCAAGTATATTAAGCTTTGTGAATTTTTGTGACTTAGTGTTTTTGTGGCAGTTGTAATTTCGCCACTAAAGCACAAACACACAAAATATTATTCAATATAAACCAATTTCCCGGTCTTTTGATACGAATTTGTTTTTAATTTATAAAAATAAACACCTGAAGGAACACTTTTGTTATTAACATTTTTGCCATTCCAGATGATTTTATGTGTACCTGATTTCACTTCATTGTCAATAAGTGTTTTGATTAATTGTCCGTTCAGGTTGAATATTTCAAGTGTTACTTTTGAATTTTCATTTATTCTAAAAGTAATATAAGTTTTTTCAGTAAAAGGATTAGGATAATTAGAGATTTCGTTTTCAGTTAATGAATTGTTGTTTTCATCAACAGAAACAATGGGGTTATCAATTCCGAAGAAATACAGATATTGTCCTATGAGCTCAAGTTTTGTTGAAGGAAATTCTCCGTCAACCAAAGCACCGAACTCGTATGATGAGGCAATAGTTTTGTAATCATCGGCATCATAAGCTATTCCACAGCCATAAGATATTTCCTGGCTTTGGAAGATTGTAAATGCCGGATTGACTGGTTCAATATAGTATTTGTTATAAGGATTTACTCCGTCATATCCGAAATTCATTCCTTCGGTAAATGTTCCGTTTTGTCCAAGAATGTTTTCAAATTCAAACCAGTTTTCCGAAACAGTAGTTAAATTAAACATGGAATGAACAGGTATTTGAGGATCGTCAAACC
>JADFUO010000064.1 GCA_015222115.1 Bacteroidota bacterium
GCATGTGCCTTAACGAACAAAACAAAATTCCACAAAACCTCCACAAAAAAAGTAATCAGTCATCGGATGAGTATTAAATACTTCCGCTCATCTAAAAAATATCTCACACAATCCTTCGTTATAAGTTGTCAAGATAATTTTGTTGATAAATCAGTTAAGTTTTATAAAATACTGCCAATTGAAATACTATTTTTATTCGCTAAATTATACTGATTGAAATCGAGTTTACAATCAAATATGATATAAGTATCAATAAATCGATAATATTATGTTTACGATATTAGAAAAGTATAATGCGTTTAGTATTATATTTAATATGAAGAAATTTTTTGCCATACTTCTGTTTTCCATTTTTATTTTCACGGGATTTTTAAAAGTTTCAATTGCTCAGCAAACTGCTGTTTATGATAATCCCGAAGCCGAATACCGCCTCGCTGTTGAACTGTTTAACAAACAAAAATTCGGAGCAGCACAAAAAACATTTTTAACTGTTATTAAAGCACTTAAAGAAAAAAATACAGAAATAAAAACAAACGCCGAATATTATGATGCTGTTTGTGCAATGGAACTCAATAATCAGGATGCTGAATATAAATTAAAGGAATTTATAAAAAATCATCCTGCAAATTCAAAAATTAAGCGTATATACTTCTATCTCGGTAAACTTCAGTTTAATGATAAACATTACAAAAAAGCAATTGAATCGTTCAGAAAAGTTGACAGGTATGATTTAACCAAGGATGAAAAAGTTGAATATTATTTCAAAACCGGTTATTCCTATCTTAAAACTAAAGATGTAAAAAATGCCAGAAATGCCTTTTTGCAAATCAAGGACAAAGAATCAAAATACAAAGGTCTGGCAACTTACTATTACGCTCATATTGAATATAATGATGGCAATTATGATGCAGCTTTAGAAGCTTTTAATAAATTATCGGACAACAGAACTTTCAAAAAAATAATTCCATATTATATTGTTCATATTTATTATTTCCAGGGAGATTATGATAAAATTCTTGAAATTGCTCCTCCTATGTTTGAATCGGCTACAAGCAAAAGAAAACCCGAAATAGCACGATTAATAGGAGATGCATATTACAGAAATTCAGACTATGAAAAAGCATTATATTATTTTGATATTTATGAAAGAACTTTAAGAGGAACTATCGGGCGTGATGATTATTACCAACTTGGATTCACCAATTATAAAAACGGGAAATACCAAAAAGCAATCTATGATTTTCAGAAGGTTATTACTATTAATGATTCATTATCACAAAATGCTTATTATCTTCTCGGTGATTGCTATGTTGAAACAGGGCAAAAGAAATTTGCGAGAAATGCTTTTCTATCAGCTTATAAACCTGATTTTGATAAACAGATAAAAGAAGATGCTTTGTTTAATTATGCGAAACTCTCAATTGAAATATCACACGATCCTTACAACGAAGCCATTAAATCATTAGAGCAATACATCAGGGATTATCCCGGTTCCGACAGGGTTGATGAAGCATACAGCTATCTTATTCAATTATTTTTATCAACTAAGAACTATAAAGCTGCACTGACTTCATTTGAAAATATCAAATCTAAAAATGCAGAATTAAATGAAGCTTACCAAAAAATTGCTTTTTACAGAGGTATTGAATTATTTAATGATAAAAAATTCAATGATGCTATTGAACTTTTTACAAAATCATTAAAATACAATTATAATAAATCTATCACAGCAGAAGCAAATTTTTGGATCGGTGATGCATTTTACAGATTATCAAATTACTGGGGCGCCGATAAATACTATAATGAATTTTTATCTTCACCGGGAGCTAAGGAGCTACCTATTTATTACACGGCTTTTTATAATCTCGGTTATATTTATTTCAATAAAAAAGAATATTCAAAAGCAATTATACAATTTAAAAAATTCGCAGCTCACAAAACTGATAAAAATTTAAAATTAGTAAATGATGTTTACCTGAGATTAGGCGATTGTTATTTTATCAATTCTAAATTTAACGAAGCAATTAGCTATTATAACAAAGCATTTAATTTGAAACAAGCCGATCGTGATTATGCTTTATTTCAGGAAGCATTGTCAAACGGGGCTTTGGGCAAGTTAACAAAAAAAATCAGTATTTTAAAGAAATTAACCGGAAAATATAAAAACTCTCCTTATTATGATGATGCCCTGTATGAAATTGCAATTACAAACCTTCTTCTGAATAACAACCGTGAAGCTATTGTTTATTTTGATAAATTAGTAAAAACCAGACCAAAAAGCAATTATGCAAGAAAATCGTTGCTCAAAACCGGTATGATATATTACAACAACGATCAAAATGACCGTGCTATAAAAACTTTAAAAAAGGTAATAACAAATTACCCGGGCTCATCCGAATCGCAGGAAGCATTGATAAGTCTTCGTAATATCTACATTGATATTAACAAAGTAAATGAATTTTATAAATACGCAGAAAATCTGAGTTTTGTTAGTATCACTGTTTCCGAGCAGGATTCAATGACATATATTGCTGCTGAAAATCAATACTTTGACGGGAATTGTGAAAAAGCCATCTCAACTTTTACTGATTATATTCAGAAATTCCCTAAGGGTGCTTTTGCAATCAACGCCAATTACTACAAAGCCGAATGTGAATTCAAACGCGACTCTTTGACCAATGCTTTAACAGGATACGAATTTGTAATAAACCATCCCGAAACTCAATTTACCGGAAAAGCCCTTGTCAAAGCCGCTTATATCAATTTTAATTTTAGAAATTACGAATCTGCCCTTCAGAATTATATTGATATGGAAGAAAATGCCGAAGATAAAACAAGCATCATTAATGCAATTGAAGGACAGATGAGGTGTAATTATCTTTTGAATAATTATGATAAAACAATTACTGCTGCACATAAATTACTCAGAACCGAAAAAGTTAGTAATGAGCAGATTATTGAAGCACACTTTACACTGGCAAACTCATACATGGCATTAGGAGATCTTAGCAACGCAAAAAAAGAATTTAATATTACAAATAAACTTACTGACAGCGAAACCGGGGCAGAATCACAATATTATGTCGCCCTGATTTTATTTGAAACAGGAAAATACAAGGAAGCTGAAAAAACAGTGTTTGAACTGGTTGACCATTATTCTTCGTATGATTATTGGGTAGCTAAAACTTTTATTTTGATGGCTGACATTTATATTGAACTGGATAACACATTTCAGGCTAAACAAACATTACAGAGCATAATTGATAATTACGAAGGACCTGAATTGAGCGAAATCGCCTATAAAAAACTGAATAATATATTAGAAAAAGAAAATCAGGAAACACAAATTGAAGAAGAAAATATTGAAGAATAGAAGAAAGGCTAAGGCTAAGGGGCTCCATACGGACTCCTTTCAGTCGTAAGGCTAAGGAAAAAAATAGGGGCTGTCTTAAAAATAAAATATCATCGTCATTTTAACCTTATAATTTAACAATAATGATAAAATTTTCGAACATTTTTGGTAAATCAATTTTACTGACTGTAATTCTGATAAGTTTTTTTGGAAAGATAGCAGTTCCGCAACAACAAACACACGCTGAAGAAGTTACAATAATCGGTTTATACAAGCCAAGCATTTCCAAGGCATATAAAATCAGCATCAATCCTAAAATATCCGGCGAAGACATTAAAATGCCCATACTTACCTATGGTATCAACCCAAAAAAGATGAATACCAAAATTCAGCTTGAACCTATAAAACCAGCAAAAATTTCAGGCGATCGTCAATCAAAACTTTACAGAAATTTAGTAAAAGCAGGATTTGGAAATTATATAACTCCATATTTTGAATTTTTCGCAAACAGCCTTCGTTCTAAAGATTTATCTTTCGGAGTTCATCTTAAACATATTTCGTCAAATGGTGATATAAAAAATTATGACAAC
>JADFUO010000065.1 GCA_015222115.1 Bacteroidota bacterium
GTTTCAAAAGTTGTCGGATTCGTCAAATTTAAATTTCTTTTTTTAATATTGTAAAGTATAACAATAAAATTTAAATTTGCATACAAATTTTCAAAATCTGAATTTCAATAAATTATGGTCACAGTAGAAGAATTAAAAGATCTCAGGAAAAGGCTTGATGCCTTAAGGAGGTTTCTTTGACATTGATAAAAGAAACAAAAATATAGCTGAAGAAGAAGAACTTACGCATTTGCCTGAATTTTGGAACGACCCTAAAAATGCCGAACTGATACTTAAATCAATTAAGGACAAAAAAAAATGGACAACTGCTTATGAAAAAGCTAAAAACAGTTATGATGATCTGGTAATTATTTTTGATTTTTTTAACGAGGGCGAGGGGACTGAAACAGAACTAAACAAACATTATCACGAAACTTTAAAGCTTATTGAGAATCTTGAATTCTTGAATATGCTTAGTGGCGAAGAGGATAGGTTAGGTGCAATTCTTAATATCAATCCAGGGGCAGGTGGAACAGAAAGTCAGGACTGGGCTGAAATGCTTATGAGAATGTATATTCGCTGGGGTGAACGGAATAATTATAAAGTAAAGGAAATTGACATTCACGAAGGTGATGTTGCAGGAATAAAATCCGTTTCTCTTGAATTTGAAGGTGATTTTGCTTTCGGATATTTAAAAGGCGAAAACGGTGTTCATCGGTTAGTACGTTTGTCACCTTTTGATTCTGCCAATAAAAGGCATACTTCTTTTGCGTCGGTTTATGCTTATCCAATCATTGACGATAACATCACAATTGAAGTAAATCCGGCTGATATTAGCTGGGATACATTTCGTTCAAGCGGACCGGGCGGACAAAATGTTAATAAAGTCGAATCAGCCGTAAGGTTAAAGCATGAACCTTCGGGAATTATTGTTGAATGTCAGGAAACACGCTCACAAAGTCAAAACCGTGAAAAAGCAATTCGTATGCTTAAATCACAACTCTATGAGATTGAACTAAGAAAAAAAAGAGAAGCTCAGGCAGAAATTGAAGGAACCAAGAAAAAAATTGAATGGGGTTCACAAATTCGCTCGTATGTTATGCACCCATATAAAATGGTTAAAGATTTACGAACCGGATATGAAACGTCAAATGTTCAGGTAGTTATGGATGGCGATTTAAATGAATTTATTAAAGCATATTTAATGGAGTTTGGTAATAAATAATACTATAAATGAAACTAAAAAGAACAATAATACTAACAATTTATCATAATCCAAGATGCCGGAAATCACGTGCCGGCTTACAATATCTTCAGGATAAAGGGCTTGAGGTAAAAATTGTTAATTATATTAGAAATCCTGTTTCAGAAGCTGAACTAACGGATATTTTAATTAAAATGAATAAAAAACCCAAAGATATTATACGTACACAGGAAGCAATTTATAAATCAAACTTTAAAGGAAAAAATTTTACTGATTATGAATGGATAAAAATTTTAATTGAAAACCCAAAATTAATCCAACGACCTATCGTTGTTAAAGGTTATAAGGCAATTTTAGCCCAGCCGCCTGAAGAAGTTGATAAATTAATATAAATGTAGAATCATTCTACATTCATTATTTCTGCTTTTAAATATGGACATAATCTTTACTTTAATTGATTATCAAAAAAATAATTAAAAATGAAACAAAATGCTCTTGTAGAAACCGATACACTGTTGCTTATTTCTTACCAATTAGGTTATATTAATCAAAATGACCTTGATGTTTTTTCATTAAAAACCGATAATATAAATGCGCAGATTAATGGTTTAATTATAAAATTTGAAAGAGAATTAATAGAAGAAAACAATCAATAATCATAAATAAAAAATAATATAAAATGAAAACAAGAATTGAA
>JADFUO010000066.1 GCA_015222115.1 Bacteroidota bacterium
GAAGGTGCCAGAAACCACCGTGAAGAAACATGAAGGTAATGAGTGAGACAAGCTGCTGACCTGTCGTAAAATAAGATGCAATTGGGGGAATGGTGTAACGGGCAGGCACAAGTCCGTAGATGTATATGAAGCGTTCCAGCCCTGCCCCCTGAGAAAACTCTACCAGAAATAATACCACGTTGACGGCGATGAGAGCAGTGTTGACTATGGGATAGTTTCTGTTGGGAATTGTGTCACGGGTGGGTATCATTTATAGCGCCTATTCCTACCTCTGATAGTAATATCCTGCTATATTATCGGCGTGATCCCCTATCCTCTCTAAATTTCTCAGGGTTTCCACATATATATAGTTGTGAATTGAGTCCTGTGTTTCTTGTTTTGTTTCTTTCAGGTATTGTTCCCTTGTCTGTTTTTCCTTGTAGTCAAGTTCATTTTCCAGCTTGAATGTCATTTCACAATTGCTTTTGTTAGGCCTTTTCAGCGTTTTTACAGCATGCATGAATGTTTTCCTTGTTAGTGCAAATACTTCTCTCAGTCTCTGTTCCTGTTCCTCTGTAAATTTTACTTTTTGTTTTGCAAATCCAGCAATATTTACACACTGATCCGCTACCCTTTCTATATCAATTATTGTATCAAGGAGGTTTTGTTGAATTTTTTCAGCTTTAATATCGAGCTGATGTTTCTTTATCTTCTGAAGGTAATCATGGCACTTCATTGTCAACTCGTCCACTATTTCTTCCTGCTTGAATACTTGATCCGCACTCTCATTTTTTTGTTCAAAGAATGCTTCTGTTGAATGATTTATCATGCCTGTTGTTATGTCAGCCAATGTGTTCACCTTCTTTTTAACATGTTCTATCGCAAAATATGATAATTTAAGCAGTCTGTTTTCAAATATCATTGTTTCGGGTTTCTGTGTCTTTGTATCCTCCGGGATTATTATTGTAATGAGTTTTTTGAACGGTTTCAGTATTATTAGTATTATAAGCGATCCTGTAACATTGAATATTGTATGTGCATTTGCTATTTGCCTTGCCAGACTTGTTGAAGTTTGCAAAATCACGTCAGTAAACTGGGAAATGAACGGATAAAAAATCATTATACTAATTATATTTATCATTAGCTGTGATAATGCAGTTCTCTTTGTTGCAGGTGATGTTGAAATAGCTGCAATGAGTTCAAGGGCACATGTCCCAAGATTAGCTCCAAATATTAAGGCTATTGCTGATTTCAGGTCGATTGCGCCGTCTATTCCCATTGCTATTATCAGGCATGTCGTTGCAGAACTGGATTGTATAATTGCTGTAAATATTGCTCCCCATATTATTCCAAGTATCGGTATGTTCCCGAATGTTTTTAAAGTATTGACGAATTCAGGCATGTCCTTTAGCGGTTTGACACCTTCAATCATTAAGTGCATTGCCAAAAATATTAATCCAAAGCTGAAAACCACCTCGCCTGTTCTCTTTAGCTTTGTATTTTTTGTAAAGTAGCGCAGAAAAAATCCCACAGCCATTATCGGCAAAAATAAATTTCCAACCTTAACAGCTACTATTTGCGCTGTTATCGTTGTTCCGATTTCGCATCCGAGTATTACGTTCAGAGCGTTGTCGAATCGTAATATCCCGCTGTTTACCAGGCCCAATAGAGTTATTACTGTAATGCTTGAAGATTGAACGGTAACTGTTGTCAGGGTTCCCGTTATCATCCCTTTTATAGGATTGTCCGTTAATTTGTTTATCATTCTGTACAGGATAGAACTTGCGCTCTTCTTTAGCGAATTGCTGAGCTGCTTTATTGCATATAAAAACAGCGCAAGCCCTCCAAATATTGATAACACTATGTTGAGCAATCCTAATTCCGTCATTTATTCAACTATACCTCGGAAGGTCATAAATTGCGTTTTTTTTCGGTGAGCAATGAGCATCAAGAGCAAGGCGCGAAGGCGCGAAATAGCA
>JADFUO010000067.1 GCA_015222115.1 Bacteroidota bacterium
CTGCTGTTCCAATTAATATTGTTGCCAATATACCGTTGATAAGCAAGAAAGTATCAAAAGTTTTCTGTCCTAAAAAATTATTTGCCTTTGAACGATACTCGTAAGATACTGCTTGAATGATAAAGCTGAACAATATTATTATCCACACCCAGTATGCGCCCCCGAAACTTGTTGAATAAAATAACGGGAATGAAGCAAAAAATGCTCCCCCGAAAGTTACAAGAACGGTAAAAGTAATATCCCATTTTCTGCCGATTGAGTTTATCAGCAATGAACGTTCAATCTTAGTTTTTCCGATTTGATTAATTAAGGTCTGTCCTCCCTGAACAAACATCATAAAAACCAGTATTGATGCTAAAAGTGAAATAATAATCCACCAATATTGCTGTAAAGCTAAGTATGATAAATTTTCAAACATGATTAACTCCTTTCTTCTTTAGGTCCTAATTTGATTTGATGTAACATAATTTTTATCTCGGCTATCAGCAGGATTGTAAACAAGGCTGCAAATAACCAGAATGTAAGTACTACTGTTCCTGTATTCAGATGTGAAGTTGACATCCATGTAGGTAAGATATCCTGCATAGTCCAGGGCTGCCTGCCGACTTCAGCAACAACCCAGCCTAATTCCGAAGCAATATATCCCAATGCTATCGACCACATTGCCAATTTAAGAAAACCTTTTTTCACGGCAATTTTGTCTTTCAAAGTATATACAAGAGCAAGGATAAAGAAAATAATGAAATAAAATCCTAATCCAACCATCAGGTGAAAGCTGTAAAAGGTTATTCCCACAGGGGGAACAGAGCTTTCTTTATCAGGTAAAAAGCCATATCCAATATCTTTATAATTATCTTCAAGTAATTTTAAGCTCTCAGCCGCGACTTTACTGTCATTGGCATCTTTAGCTTTTTTGTAGTTTGCTAATGATTTAACTGCAATCTTACCTTTTTCCATCCTATCTTCAGTTGACCTGATACCATGTTCTTTATTTCCATAAATCAAATCATTGATTCCTGGAACAAAAGCATTTAAATCCCTATAACTTAAATATGATAAAGCTTGAGGTATTTTAACCGCAAAAACATATTCATCTTTATCATCGCCAGCTTTTTTGCCGGGTTTGAGTATTCCAACAGCAACAAGTCCGGCACCCTCTTTGCCATCGTATAAACCTTCCATAGCGGCTAATTTCATCGGTTGTGTTTGTGCAACATCGTGAGCAGAGCCATCACCTGTAACAACGAGGAAAAGTGAAGACAGCAAACCGAATACGGCACCTATCACAATGCTTTTCTTCGCGAAAATAACATGACGGTTTTTTAATAAGAACCACGCACTCACGCCAATCACAAATAATGAACCTATTACATAAGCATTTGTTAAAACATGTAAAAATTTATGAACTGCAGTAGGTGAAAGCAAGACTTCCCAGAAATTTTCCATTTCATTTCTTACTGTATCTGGATTAAAACGCATACCTACAGGATTCTGCATCCATGCATTAGCAACCAGTATCCATAATGCTGAAATATTGGAGCCAAAAGCTACGAGCCATGATGAAAGTACATGAAATTTTTTGCTAACCCTGTTCCACCCGAAAAACATAACTGCAATAAAGGTGGACTCAAGAAAGAAAGCCATAATTGCCTCAATGGCAAGAGGGGCGCCAAATATATCGCCCATAAACCACGAATAGTTTGACCAGTTAGTGCCAAATTCAAATTCAAGAATAATACCGGTTGCTACTCCAATGGCGAAGTTTATACCAAAAAGTTTCATCCAGAACTTCGTCATATTTTTCCATTCCTGTTTTCCTGTTTTATAATATATTGTGTGCATAAATGCAACAATGAACGACAAACCAAGAGTTAGCGGAACGAAAAACCAGTGATAAATAGCAGTTAGTGCAAATTGCGCCCTCGACCAATCAACTAATGTAAAGTCAATTTCATTCATTTTTCTGATTTTTTATTAGTTAATACATTGATTATATGATCGCTTTTCTCCTCATCTGAGGAAAAATTTGTATTTAAAAAATTAGGAAAGAGAAATAACTTCAGGATGGCAAACATTATAAAAAGCTTTATCAGGATTATTAACCAGAGTCTTCTGCTTAGCTTGCTCTGATTTTTAAATCCATCAATATAAAGAGATGTAAAGCGTTTTAAAAAGTTCATAATATTAATGTTAGTTTTGTTCAGGTATTAAATCTCAAAAATCAAATTACAAATCACAAATAATATTCAAAATACAATTTTGAAATCGGAAACTACTGTTTGATTATCAGGTAATTGAGTATTGAAATTTATTTGTAATTTGATTATTGTTATTTGTTTTTTTAGGAAAATCAATGGCTTATTAGAGATACTACTTAAATACTTCTCCTGTTTCTTTATACCAAAAAACAAAATCAAGAAACCCCAAAGAGATATTTATCTCTTTTGAAAATTTCCTCATTTTGTTTTCAATCCGAATGTATTTATCAAATGTCAGGGATTTTGGTATTTCGTTTATAACATTATAAATCTTTAGATTTTTTAAAATATGCCTGTCAAGGATTGCTAAATTTCCAACAAACCCGATATTTCTTAAATAATGGCTCGCTTCTTTATAGCCAATACCCTTTACATTTTTTACCAGCCAATTTCTTTTTTCGGAAACCGATGTCAGTTCAGATAATTTTTTTCTGATACCTTTTGAATTATAAAAAAACATTTCACGTGCCCTGACGATATATCCGGCTTTGTTATTTCTAAACCTGACTAAATTCATATCCTCAGCAATTGCAGCAGAATTTCCTTCGAACAATTTTCGGTTTTCTGTTAATTTTATTATTGTTTCCCAAGCGTTTTGAGCTTTTGATTGTGGAGTAAGAAGACAAAAAGCAAGTTCCTGAAATAACTTTTCCTCATCGGCTTCATTCCAAACAGATTTAAATTTGATTATTCGATTAAGAATATCCGGTTTAATTTTATTATATGTGTCGAGCAATTCTTTCACTCTATTTGCTTCTCACTTTTCACTTTTACCTTTTCACTTTAATACTCTTTAAGTATTTTTTTATATTCCTGAAGTATTCAAGTTTCCCAAGCTAACAGTGATCATTCTTTTCTGGTCTGGGTCATCATCATTATATAAAGTAATTGTTACTTGAAGATGCAGATTATAAACGCTTATAATAGTCTCCTTAGATTTGATAATTCCAACTTTTAAAATATCAGAATTTATAATGCCATATTTTCGTGTAGGCTCATCTCCGAAAATCTCATCACCGCTTTCTAAAAATTTTCTGTCGTAATTTTTACTGAATTCATAAATATTTGAAATATCCTCGATAGTTATTATCTGTAAATTCTCTATCCCGTCGAGGTTGGTTGTGAACCAGGTATGAACATGTTCATCCAACAAGCATCTGTTAAGGTTATCTTTCATCAATATTCTGGCATTATTAATTATGGCTCTGCCATAGAAATTATTATCAAAAGAGTAGATTTTATCATACGTTATGGCATACCGCATATTAACTCCACCGATAATCTTTCGCAATTTGGGATAATAATGATATGAATTAAATGCTCTTAGGATAATTGCAAAATTACATGCAAATATTAATGAATGCAATGGGTTGTCAAATATCAGGAAACCTCCATCACCAGTGCTTATAAAGCTTTTTTTAATTCTTTCAGCAGTGTGCTTCTGAAAAATAAATTTATGGTTAGATTGGCATAAAGCAATTGTGGTATTAAGAATTGTTTTAAAAAGAAAAGGTATCAAGGTTTGTTCGAATTCTCCATAAGAACTGTATTGATACATGTCAATTCCTAAAACTGATTTTCTGCCGATTTTTTCATAACCTACATATTTTTTTAATTCTTTATACAAATCGCGATGGTCAGGAATAATGTTTGTCTTTTCAAAAATCACTCTTTTGTCTGTTTTCTGTATAATACTTTTGATACAGTCAGGATTGAGTATTTTAACAGATTTTTTCATTTGTTAACGGATTTTAATTTATAAACCATTCTGTATTCATTTTATTCTTGTACAATTATGTACTTTTAAATCTTTGTGAATGTGACCATTTGACATAATTCCATTTTATATGTTATCGGAATTTTTATAATCGATAACTATTAATTACACTATTCCACCGAAATATTTCATACTATTTGTTTTTATGTAATTAATCAGTTTATTAATCAATTCCTATTCCCTCCCGATAGCTATCGGGATTAAGGATAGATTTTAAAAATTGTATCCATACGGACGCCCTTCACTCGTAGGGGGAAGCTAAAGTGAAAAGGCTAAACCCCTATTTCCCCTATTTCCCCTATTTCCCTTATGCCCCACAAATCAATAATAATATTTGCTAAGAAATTTTCATTGTTAATTTAGTACTGATTTGTTACGTTTTTATTATTCTTCAAGAGGTTCAAAATCATCTTTTCCCACACCACATTCAGGACATACCCAATCGTCAGGAATGTCTTCAAAAGCTGTACCAGGTGCTATTTCTCCATCAGAATCACCTGCTTCAGGGTCATAAATATAACCACATACTGTGCATTCATACTTTTTCATATATCAAATTTTTTATTAAGTTATTAAATTATATCACTAATTGTATTACTATTGTATATAATCTTTAGTATTAGTAATTATTTTCTTTGATTTCAAAATATGCTTTTGGATGTAGGCAAGCAGGACAAGTCTCAGGTGCTTTTCTGCCTTCATGAATATATCCGCAATTACGACACTTCCATATTACAATTCCATTTCTTTCAAAAACTTTGCCTTCTTCAAGATTTTTCAACAATTTGTTATATCGTTCTTCATGTGCTTTTTCGACTTTCGCAATCTGTCTGAAAGCATTTGCAATATCCTTGTAACCTTCTTGTTCTGCAACATTTGCGAATTCGGGGTATAATTCTGTCCATTCTTCATTTTCGCCGGCTGCGGCAGCTTTAAGATTTTCCATTGTCGTACCAATTATTCCAGCAGGATAAGTGGCTGTAATTTCCAAATTGCCACCTTCTAAAAATCTGAAGAATCGTTTAGCATGTTCTTTTTCATTTAAGGCTGTTTCTGTGAAAATACCGGATATTTGTTCCAAGCCATCTTTTTTTGCCTGTTTAGCAA
>JADFUO010000068.1 GCA_015222115.1 Bacteroidota bacterium
AAAAAAAGTGAGCGGCTTGGATTGCGGGGTTTTATTGCTGCTTAGAGATTCTTATGGGAATTCTAAGAAGTCTTGAACTTTTAGTTCTTTTGGTTCAAGCCAAAAGAACAATTAAAAAAATACTTTATAAATATTTGTGTTTAGGATGTCCCAATGCGGAAAAAAGGAGTTACTTAGCGGTTTATTGCGGGTCAACATCAATCAAAATCCTTATTGATTTAAAATCTTTATTTTTATAAAACATTTCAACACGTTTTAATATTTCGCATTTTACTGATGAAATTGAGACTTCCTTTTCAATTTTAATAAGAACGGTTTTTATAAAAAGATTTTTTATTCTTGAAACCATAGGGTATTCGGGTCCTAAAACTCTTTTCCCGAGTTTTTCTCTCAGAAGAGCTGCAAATTCACTTGCTGCTTTATTTAAAACATTATAATCTTTATGCTTTAATTTTATCTGAATCAATCTTGTAAAAGGAGGATATTTGAAATTACGTCTTTCAATAAGCTGGTTGTTAAACATTGAAACATAATCATTATCAATAACAAAACGTATTACCGGATGCGAAGGATTATATGTTTGAATTATAACCTTGCCTCTTTTTTTCTTTCTTCCCGCCCTGCCACTCACCTGAGCCATTAACTGGAAACTCCTCTCAAACGACCTTAAATCCGGAAAATTAATCATATTATCTGCATTCAGGATTCCTACAACGCTTACATTATCAAAATCAAGCCCTTTGGTTACCATTTGCGTTCCGACCAAAACATCAATTTTTCTATCTTCAAAATCATTGATAATTCTTTGATAAGCAAATTTTGACCGGGTAGTATCAAGGTCCATTCTTACAATCCTTGATTCAGGAAAAATAATTGCCAATTCCTCTTCAACTTTTTCAGTACCAAAGCCCCTCATCAAAATTTTAGTGCTTCCGCAAGAAGGGCATTTTTCGGGTATTCGTGTTGAATAACCGCAATAATGACAACGAAGTTGATTGTTTTGTTTATGATAGATAAGTGTAACATCACAGTTTTTGCATTCGGGCATCCAGTTGCATGCTTCACATTCCAGCCGTAATGAAAAACCCCGCCTGTTTTGAAATAATATAACCTGCTCTTTATTTTTTAAAGCTTCCTCAACATGATTAAGTAAAAATGAAGAAAAATGAGACCGCATTGTTTTTCTGCGGCTTTCCTGTTTAATATCAGCAATTAATATTTCAGGCATCTGAATTCCGCCAAAGCGTAGTTTAAGGTTCACTAACGCATATTTTTCAATGTTAGCATTATAATAACTTTCAATAGAAGGAGTTGCCGAGCCGAGAACAGTTTTTGCCTTGTGCATACCTGCCAGATAAATTGCCGAATCACGGGCATTGTAACGCGGTGCCGGGTCAAATTGTTTGTAAGATGTATCATGCTCTTCATCAACAATCACCAAACCTAAATTATTAAAAGGTAAAAACATTGCCGAACGCGGACCTAAAATAATGCGATAACTTGATCTTTCCGCTTTGTTTGAGGAATCAGAGTTTAATACATTATTCCAAATTTCCACTCTTTCATGTTTATTATATTTTGAATGATAAACCCCTATCTTGTTTCCGAAATATTTTCGTAAACGGTTGATTATTTGTGTTGTCAGTGCAATCTCCGGCAAAAGATATAAAACCTGTTTTCCTTTTGCAATTACCTCTTCTATCAATTTTATATATATCTCGGTCTTACCACTGGACGTTATCCCATGAAATAAAACAACATCTTTTTCGGTGAATGCTTTATTAATTTCATTAAGAGCTTTTGTTTGATGTTCGTTTAAAATAATATTTTTAACAGATGAAGATGATTCATGATATTCAAGGCGGCTGCTGACTTTAGTATAAGTTTCAAAAACACCTTTTTTTATCAAGGCATTCAATTGAACGGCAGAAGCATCAATACTTTTCAGCAGTTGAGACCGTTTAATTTCAGGAGTATCCGGTGTATTTTGAGTAAAATTAATGAATGACATCAGCAATTGTAATTGTTTAAAAGCCCTTTTGCTCAGTTCATCAAATGCTTCTCTGAGATTATCTTCATTATCTTTGTATGCGCTTGTCAGCCTGACATAAGTTTCAATTTTGGGTTTAAAAGCATTTACAATTTCCTCTTCAACTAAAACAATATTTTTTTCAATAAGTGTTTTTATTAAAGGGATTATTTTTTTCTGTCCTGCAATTTCCGACACCTCAGTAATTGTAAGTTTTTCCCTGTTAAAAAGAGCTTCGGCAACTAAAAATTCCTTCTCATTAAAATTCGAATAATCTCCATCAAATTCAGGATTAATAATAATTTTTGATTCGCTTGCAAGTTTTAATGCCGAGGGCAAAGCCACATTCATAACTTCACCTGTATTGCACATATAATAAGAGGCTATCCAATCCCAGAACCGAAATTGTATTTTATTAACTATTGGCTTTGCATCAAGCACCGAAAGAATATATTTTGCCTGATAATTTTGGGGCGGGTTTTCGTGAATTTTTCTGATAAGAGCCGTATATATTTTTTTCTTTCCAAACTGAACAACCACCCTTTGTCCTTCTGCAACTCTTTCATTCAACTCAAAAGGAACACGATAAGTAAAATACCCGGGTACGGGCAATGGAAGTAAAACATCAACAAAAAGGGTAATACGGCTCATTTATTATTTTAACTTTAAAGT
>JADFUO010000069.1 GCA_015222115.1 Bacteroidota bacterium
ATAAAGTCAATTATGTTGATAAAATTTTAGATTTATGATTTTAGATTTTTATTTTTAAATCCGCTGATAATCAACAATATTTTTAAATTTTAAATCTGAATTCTAAAATCTTAAATTGTTAGAACGTGACTTTATAGACCGACTCTGAATAAGGTTGACCGTTTTTATTAAATACTTGTTTTTTAATATTTTTATTCTCATATTTGTCTCTGATATTAAATAATCAGAATAGAATGAAATATAACATAGATGAAAAAAATTATTTTATTTTTCTTTTTAATTGGTCAATTAAATATTGGTTATTTATTTGCTAATGATACCATTATAAGCCAGATTACCAAAGCAGATAGTCTTAAAAATATTCTTAAAACTATTGAAGGAAAGGAAAAGGTTCAGGTATTAATTAAGCTTTCCGAATTAAATCTCTTAAATTTTCCGGCTGAAGCTGTTGAATATGCTAAGAAGGCATTAAATCTTGCAAGATTAATTAAATATGAAACCGGAGAATTAGAAGCTCTTGCAAAAGTAGGTGTTTCGAATCATTATCTCGGTAATTATGAAAAAGCACTTGAATACTATAATCAACTGTTGAATATTTATCGTAAAAAAGGTGATAAGAAATATATTGCCGGTTATCTTAATAATATCGGAGCGTGTTATTATAAGCTCGGCAATTATGATAAAGCTCTTGGAAATTATCATGAATCATTAAAAATCAGAGAAGAGCTGGAAGATAAAAAAGGTATGGCAAGCTCATTAAATAATATCGGAAATATTTATGATGATTTATCCAAATATTATAAAGCTCTTGAATATTATTCCAGATCATTAACAATTAAAGAAAAACTCAATGATAAAAAAGGAATGGAATCCACGCTAAATAATATTGGGATTATTTATAATAAACTTGGCAAATATGATAAAGCTTTGGATTATCATCAGCGCTCATTAAAAATTAAAACTGAAATAGGTAATAAAAAGGGAATAGCAATAGCCCTATATAATATTGGAAAAGTTTATGAAGAAAAAGATAATTATAATGATGCCCTGAAATATTTTCAGCAAGCACTGCAATATAAAGAAGAAGCAGGTGACAAATGGGGAATTTCAAATACATGCCTTAGTATTGGAAGTATTTATTTGAAGATAAAGAATTATTCTCTTGCTTTTCAATATATAAAAAAAGGACTTGACATTGCCATTAAAATCGGGGCAAAAGAACTGATAAAAGACGGTTATGAAAAATTATCAAAATATTATTCATTGAATAAAAATTATGAAAAAGCTCTTGAATATTATGAACTTTATGCCATAGAAAAAGACAGTATTTTTAATGAAAAAAGTAATAAAACCATATCAGAACTTCAAACAAAATACGAAACAGAAAAGAAGGAAAAAGAAAATGAGATATTGCGAAAAAACAATGAAATTCAGGGAATAACACTTTCGCAACAACGAAAATTCAGTTACTCACTTATCATAATCGTTGTACTGATATTAATATTATTGTTTGTTGTTTACAGACGTTATTTAACCAAAATAAGAACCAATAAAATCCTTACAATAAAAAATCAACAAATAAAGCAAGACCGCCAGAGAATAGAAGAATATGCCGATCAATTATTAATTGCAAAAGAAGATGCCGAAGAGGCAAATAAAGCTAAAAGCCGTTTTCTGGCAAATATGAGCCATGAAATACGTACGCCTATGAATGCCGTAATAGGATTTACCGACCTTTTAAATACATTGATAACTGATAAAAAACAAAAATTATACCTTGAGTCAATTAAATCAAGTAGTAAAAATTTGTTAACATTGATTAATGATATTTTAGACATGTCAAAGATTGAAGCAGGGAAAATGGAATTACAATATGGTCAGGTTAATTTACAATTATTATTTACTGAAATAAAACGAATTTTTTCATTAAAAATAAATCAAAAGAAACTGGAATTTTTAATTGAGGTTGATAATGATTTACCCGAAGTTCTCATGTTAAGCGAAATCAGGTTAAGGCAGGTATTATTTAATTTAATTGGTAATTCATTAAAATTTACCGAAAAAGGATATGTTAAACTTTCGGCTAAAAAAATTAATCATGATAAAAATGAAAATAAAATTGATCTGTTGATTAGTGTTGAAGATACCGGCATTGGAATTCCATTGGAACAGCAGGAGAAAATATTTGAAGCTTTTATGCAAAAAGAAGATCAAAATATCAAAAAATATGGTGGTACGGGATTGGGCTTGACTATCTCAAAACGACTTGTTGAAATTATGGGTGGGGAAATCACGTTACAAAGTGAAGAAAATAAAGGAAGTGTGTTTGAATTTATCCTGAAGAATGTTTCAATATCTTCTGTAAAGCCCGAAATTAAAGTTACAGGGGTGCAGGACAAAAAAATAATATCTGATGAAACACTTACGAGCGAAGCAAAAGATATTTTTCCTGATATTATTCGGAAAATTGAAGAGGAATTAAAGCCAAAATGGGAAATTCTTTGCAAAAACCGGTTTATTAATGAAATTATTGATTTTGGAAACCAAATAAAAAAAATGGGCGAAACAAATTCAATTCATATTCTTTCAAAATACGGAGAAGAACTAAGTTTTTATGCTAATAGTTTTGATATTGAAAATATGGATATTGTTTTAAATTCATTTCCTGGAATAATTGAGAAGATTAAAAGTATTTCATCGAAAAATTAAAATTTATTAAGCATAGTTTAATAACATCTGTTTAATAATATTTGAGTTATATATTTTATATCTTTGACAAAATGATCACAACCAAACAAAATAAAGATTTCAGAATTTTAATTGTTGATGATATTCCCAAAAACATTCAGGTTCTTGGAAATATTTTACTTAATGAGGAATATCAAATATCATATACTCAAAATGGTAAAGAAGCTCTTTCTTTGATCAATACCAATAAATTTGATTTAATATTGTTGGATATTATGATGCCTGTGATGGATGGTTATGAAGTTTGCAGGAAATTAAAAGAAAATGCTGAAACACGTGATATCCCAATTATATTCCTTACTGCCCTGGCAGAAAAAGAAAGTATTATAAAAGGTTTTAATCTTGGAGCACAGGATTACGTTACAAAACCGTTTAATGCAGAAGAGTTGCTTGCACGTGTTAGAACTCATTTAGAATTAAAAAATAAAACCGAACAACTTCAATCAATTAATCAAATTCTTGAAAAGAAAGTTGCCGAAAGAACTGCGGAATTAAAAAAAGCCAACAAACAATTATTAACTTTGGAAAAAGCTAAAAGTGAATTTTTAAGCATAATCAGTCATGAATTACGAACACCTTTAAATGGTATTCAGGGCTTGACAAGCATACTTGAAGAGTCAATGAGAACCACTGAGCAAACTGAATATATTAAATATTTAAAAGAAGCTTCCGACCGTTTGATAAGATTTTCAGAAACAGCATTATTAATAACTTCGCTTAATGTTGAAAAACATACTTTAAATTTTACCCCTGTTAAAGTCAGATATATTATAGATGGTGCTATGGCAAAACTTAAGGATGAAATTGAAAATAATAAACTTGAGATAGTCCGACAAATTGAACCTGAAAATCTTGAAATTACGATTGATTTTGAATTAATTGATGTTTGCTTTTTAAATATTCTAGATAATGCAATTATTTTTTCACCTGAAAATAGCCGGATTATTATTAAAAGTTATGAAAATAATGAAAGCATTATTATAGATTTTATTGATGAAGGGCCTGGTTTTTCCGAGGAATCTATAAATAAATTATTTGAATACTTTTCATCCGGTGATATAATGCATTCAGAAGGATTAGGATTGGCTCTTGCTTCGGTGAAACTTATAATGGATGCTCAT
>JADFUO010000070.1 GCA_015222115.1 Bacteroidota bacterium
AACACTGAAATTGGTCCCGAGTACTCGGGAAGAAATTAGAGAAAAATGAAAAGAGTTTACGAATTAGAGGTTTACAAACTATCGGAAGAATAGTCTGATTTGGTTTGATACGATTTTGACAAGTGAAACAAAAAGGTTCAAAACACAGTTGGTTATCAGATTATACGAGCATCTGATAGTATAGCTGCGAATATAGCAGAAGGATATGGACGGTATACTCCGGCGGACAGGAAAAAGTTTTATATATATTCAAGAGGATCGTTTGAAGAAACTAAATCATGGTTACGAAAACTTATCAGGAGGAAGGTTCTGAATGAGTCAGATGCGTCAAAATACAAAATAGTAATTGAAAAACTTGGTCCAAAGTTGAATGCGTTTATCAACAGTACAAAAATATTATAACATAAATTTCCAATTTCTAATTTCTAAACTTGTCCGTATGGATTTCAAACTGTGAACGGTTACGAATTTATATAAAATAAATTTATTATATTTACATTTTAAAATTAATATTGAAAACAAATTCAATAAAATATAGTTTAATCGGGCTGTTTTTATTATTAGCTGTTTTTTCTTTTTCTCAAGGTATAAATGAAAAAAAGCCTAAACCTCTTACAAGAATTTTATTTGTTTTTGATGGTTCCCAAAGTATGTATGGCATCTGGCAAAGTGATATAAAAATAAATATTGCCCGTAAACTTCTTTCAAATTTATTGGATAGCTTAAGTAAAGTTGAGAATCTTGAACTTGCCTTAAGAGTATATGGGCATCAGAATATTTATCCGCCGCAGGTTTGTACCGATACAAAACTTGAAGTGCCGTTTGGGAAAAATAACTCAAGCCAGATTAAATACAGGTTAAGCTTAATTACTCCAAAAGGTACAACACCTATTGCTTATGCATTAGAACAGGCAGGTAATGATTTTACACCCTGTGATAACTGCAGGAATATTATCGTATTGATAACTGACGGAATTGAAGAATGTGGTGGTGATCCATGTGCTGTTTCCGAGGAATTACAAAAGAATGGACTTATATTAAAACCATTTATTATTGGTATTGGCAGGGACTTTAGTGATGCTTTCAACTGTGTTGGAAATTATTTTGACGCATCAAGCGAAAAACAATTCAGTAAATCTTTGGATATTATAATTAATAAGGCACTTAATGCAACTACAACCCAGGTTAACCTTCTTGATGAGTATGGGAAACCAACCGAAACAAATGTTAATATGACTTTTTATGATAATTTCTCAGGTATTATCAAATATAATTTTATTCATACATTAAATAATAAAGGTCTTCCTGATACTCTGATGATTGATCCATTACTGACTTATGATATTGTGGTTCATACAATTCCGCCGGTTAAAGCTGATAGCATTAAACTTACAAGCGGAAAACATACAATAATTCCTGTAAATGCTCCCCAAGGTTACCTGAATCTGAAAATTGGCAGTTATATAAATATTGTGAAGGATTTACAATGCATTATAAGAAAAGCTGGAGAAGTTGAAACAATTAATGTTCAAAACTTTAGACAAAAAGAAAAGTATCTGACAGGAATTTATGATATTGAAGTTTTATGTTTGCCAAGAATATATATTGACAGTGTAACTATAAAACAAAGTCATACAACTACAATTGAAATTCCAATGCCGGGAATTGCTGTAATAAAAAAAACAACCTATGGTTATGGAAGTCTTTATCTTGAAAATAATAACAAACTTGAATGGATTTACAATTTCAGGGATAATAACCCATATCAGGAAACATTGATTTTACAACCAGGAATATACAGAGTGGTTTTTAGATCAAGATATTCCGATAAATCGTTTTTTACTATTGAAAAATCATTCAGTGTTCAATCAGGAAAATCAATTAACGTTAAACTATTTTAATAATTGAAAACAGATTTTGATATAAGAATGAAAAGATACACCTATACTGATCTGAAAGATACCAGATCGGGTTTTGGTGAGGCCTTGCTTGAATTAGGCGAAAAAAATTCAAATATTGTTGCTCTTTGTGCTGATTTAACCGGCTCTCTTAAAATGAATTATTTTGCTGAGAGATTTCCGGAAAGATTTTTCCAGGTGGGAATTGCCGAAGCAAATATGATGGGCATAGCAGCAGGTTTAACAATCGGAGGGAAAATTCCTTTTACAGGAACTTTTGCAAATTTTTCAACTGCCAGGGTTTTTGACCAGATTCGTCAGTCAATTGCTTATTCCAATAAGAATGTAAAAATTTGTGCCTCGCATTCAGGACTTACTTTAGGTGAGGACGGAGCTACTCATCAATCATTGGAAGATATTGGCCTGATGAAGATGTTGCCTAATATGACTGTGATAAATACCTGTGATTTTAACCAAACAAAAGCTGCAACTTTTGCAATTGCCGATCATACAGGACCGGTTTACCTCAGGTTTGGTCGTCCTAAAGTTCCGAATTTTACTCATCCTGACCAAAAATTTGAAATCGGAAAAGGCGTGATATTAACCCAAGGAGAGGATGTTACAATTTTTGCAACAGGTCATTTGGTTTGGAAATCTTTGGAAGCCGGAAAAATTTTAGCTGAAAAAGGTATCCGGACGGAAATTATTAATATTCACACTATAAAACCTTTAGACGATATTACTATTTTAAAATCCGTTGCCAAAACAAAATGCGTTGTTACTGCCGAAGAACACCAGATGAATGGTGGGCTGGGTGATAGTATTGCTCAATTGTTAGTACGAAAATTTCCTGTTCCTGTGGAAATGATAGCTGTAAATGATGAGTTTGGTGAAAGTGGAAAACCGGAAGAACTTTTAGTAAAATACGGATTAGATACCCCAAACATTGTTGAAGCTGTTAAAAAAGTGCTGTCAAGAAAATAATAAGCTTGAATTAAGAAACTCTTTCCTAATAATTAAAATATTGTCTGTTTCAATGCGAATATTTTTAATCGGATATATGTGTAGCGGTAAATCCACGGTTGGAAAACGTTTGGCAAAACGATTGAATTATGATTTTATTGATTTGGATGATTTTTTTGAAGAAAATTTCCACATTAGTATTGAAGATTTTTTTGAAAAATATGATGAAGATGCCTTTCGAAAACTGGAAAATAAATTATTGAATGATCTGCTGAAGTTTGATAATGTTGTGATATCAATAGGTGGCGGTACACCTTGTTTTTATGATAATATGGAAATAATTAAAAATAATGATGTCTCGATTTATCTTAAAATGAATGAAAAATCTCTGGAAACGCGTATATTAAATTCAAAAAAAACACGCCCTGTTTTAAAACATGTCAAGAAAGAAAATCTTATAGAATTTATAAAAAAACAAATAAAAGAAAGGGAAGAATATTATCTGAAAGCTACATATATTATTAAGGGTGAGTCTGTTGATTATGATGAGGTTGAAGGGATGTTAGCCGAAGGAAAAGATAAGCGGCAGTAGCAGTGGTAGTAGCAGTAGCAGTATAGTACTTAAGTTTTAGATTTAATCTGCAACCCGGAATTTGCAACATAGAAGTGTCCGTCCATAAAGTCACGTTCTAACAATTTAAGATTTTAGAATTCAGATTTAAAATTTAAAATATTGTTGATTATCAGCGGATTTAAAAATAAAAATCTAAAATCATAAATCTAAAATTTTATCAACATAATTGACTTTAT
>JADFUO010000071.1 GCA_015222115.1 Bacteroidota bacterium
ATCATAATATTAATATTCAAATGTTTAACTAAATTAATAATATATTTGCAAATCTAAAGGACGCCCTGCGGTCGTAGGGGAAATAAGGGAATCCATACGTACGCTCTGCGATCATAAGAGGAATAAGCCTTTAGCCTTTTCACTTTAGCCTTTAGCTTTTTTACTTTAGCTTCCCCCTATACCATTTTTAGTATCTATCCTCGAAGTCATGTAATAGGAATTAATTAATAAACTGATTAGTTTATCTTTTTTGCCTGAAAAATTCTTTGATAATCCCTGAGCATTCTTTTTCAAGAACTCCGGATGATACTTTTGTTTTCGGATGAATTATTGGTTGTTTAATCCGGGTAAATCCTTTTTCTTCATCATCAGCACCGTAAACGATTTTATCTATCTGTGTCCATAAAGATGCACCGGCACACATGATACATGGCTCAAGAGTAACATACAAGGTACATTCATCAAGATATTTACTTCCAAGAAAATTTGATGCGGCTGTAAATGCCTGCATTTCTGCATGGGCAGTAGCATCTTTAAGTCGTTCGCTAAGATTATGTGCCCTGGCAATAATTTGATTATCACAAACTATAACAGCCCCAATCGGCACTTCATCAGCATCAAATGCTTTTTGTGCCTCTTTAATGGCTTCTTTCATGAAGTGTTTGTCAGAGAAAACCGATAGTTCCATTTTGTTAATCTTTATAAGTTAATATGCAAATATTTATACTCAGCTGACTTAGTCAGCTTTCTTTAGCTTAATCTTTTCAAAATTATTAATTCATTTATTAATAGCAAAAATTTCCTTATATCAATTTTTTTTGTTCTATACATTACTGTTAAGGATAAATTTATTACAAAAGAAGTATATTTGTGAAATATAAACAAATCTAAAATAATAATAAATATGAAAACTCAACGCTATATTGTACAACTGATAATCATTCTGTTGTTATTGCCTGTTTTAAATGCTAATTCCGCAAATCAAGAATTAAAAATCGGCTTTCAGGTATTACCACCTTTTATAATTAAAAACAATAATCAATACACAGGGGTATGCATTGATCTTTGGAATAAAATTGCTGACTCCCTGAATATTGATTATTCAACAAAGGAATATGAACTTCAGGAATTATTGCAGGTAGTAGAAAAGGGCGATGTTGATATTTCTATCTTTCCATTTATAGTTACTGCTTCCAGAATGAAAAAGTTTGGCTTTACACAACCATTTTATATTACAAACCTTGCTTTTGCTACTAAAGCTGAAAAACATAATACCCTTGTATTGGTCCTTTCCAATATTTTCTCTCTTGGATTTCTGAAAGTTATTATATCCCTTTTTCTTATTATCCTGATATTTGGCTTTATTGTCTGGCTTTCTGAATATAAACATAATCCAAAACAATTTCATAAAGGAATAAAAGGCATTGGCGACGGTATATGGTGGTCGACGGTAACCATGGCTACAGTTGGATATGGAGACAAAGCGCCCAAAACACCTTTGGGAAGGATATTTTCCATGATATGGATGTTTACGGCTGTAATCATGATATCCAGTCTTACAGCAAGCATATCATCCAATCTGACAATAAATAAGCTTAAATCGGAAATAAGTAGTATTGATGATCTCAGAAAGATAAGTGTAGGTTGTATTCCGGTTACAGGTACCGCTGAATTTCTTGACCGTTACAGGATACAATATACCGGTTTTAATAATGTGGAAGAAGGGTTGACAGCAGTGAATGAAGATTCTATCAAAGCTTTTGTTTATGATGAAGCAATTTTGAATTATTATGTACATATTAATAAATTTGATGAAGTGATAAAGGTGATACCAAGTTCATACTGTAAGGAATATTTCAGTTTTGCCTCTGCTGACAATGAACTGCTGAAAAGAATAGATGAAGTGCTGATCTGGATAATTGAAAGCCCTGAATGGGAAACTGTTTTGGAAAAATATCATATTGAATACAGGAATTAGGAAAGATTTTGACATTATACCCATATTTCTTCATCATGAAAAAGAGAATTATTATATTTGTAAATTCTCATTCTGATCCCAATCATATAAAAGTTTAAATATTTCAAAAACAATTAAAGAATTGGAAGTTTTTAAAAAAAACTATATATTTGTTGTATACAATTCAAGATCAGAGAATTTTATAAACAATTTTTTATTTAGTATTAATTAAAAAATTTAAAATTATGAAAGAAAAAAGAAATTACAAATTTGATGCCGCCAAAGTAATAAATGGTGCGGTTGGAAGCGAAAAAGATTTTTGTATGGGATATTTAAACCCCAATACTTCAGGAAACGGATATATTTCAACATTGAAACTTTCGGTTGGTAAAGTAAGTGTTGATAATCTGGATGAGGTTACAGAAGGCATAGTTTCGTACGATAGATGTGAATCAAACGATGCATACATAGGCGGAATTAATATGTTAACAGCATCCTCATTTTGTGGGTTAAATGGTGCGACTTGGGGAAAGGACCTTGCAGTAGCTGAAAATCTTCGTGGTAATTTGTTGTTTGAACAGAAATTACCAAGTGGAAAAAGTATTCCGGTGTATAATGTTTTTCCTTTATTGGATGCTACCCAGCGGCTTTTTGGTACTGTTGACCAACAACGTTTTAATCCAATGCCCGGAGCTCATGTAGTTTGTGCCAATAAAGATTTTACAAAAAAAGGTCCGTTATGGGTTTGGTCAGCAATAGCTCTTACATTTCTTGAAGATCGTTCAAGCGGAGCTAATCTTTTTATTGAAGATGCCAATAGTTGCCCTGCTGACTGGAGTTACGACCAGGTATACAATTATTTGATGGATACTTTAAAGAAGATTACCAATAGTGTAGCTCTTTGTGGAGAAGATCAGGGTTTGAATTACAAAGAATCATTTACAGGGTTTAAATTTTTGTATGTGCCTGAAAATCACGTTGGATGTGCTTTAACCTGTGCTCCTTACGTAACATTAGCTAAAAATGCTATTCCAGCAGGCAAACAGGCTAGTGACTTGATGCAGATGTCTATTGGCGAATGGGAAGATGCCATTGATTTACCACCGCAAAAAGATATTCCCTTGCATCAGAAAGGTTTTCTCGGACATGACGGTATAAAAAAAGAATACGGGGTTTCAAAATAAAGTTTAGTTGTTTTTCAATCATAATCTTAAATTAATTTTACAATGAATAAAATAAAGTCCAAAAAAGCAACTATCGGAGTATTTACGCTGGCAATGATCAATGTAGCAGCAGTATTGTCTTTGAAAAATTTTCCAGCCTTAGCCGA
>JADFUO010000072.1 GCA_015222115.1 Bacteroidota bacterium
GTATTACATACTTTATCTTTTTGCCCTGCGACTGATAATATATATTAATAAGTGTTTCTACTCCAAATCTCGAATGTTTGATCTTATCAAGAATCGGAAGAATATCTTTTTTCCGAAGAGCCCGTTCACCTGTAAGTATAATAAACGGATTAACTTTGTGATTGATAAAAGTCTTAGTTGCTTGTCCTATAACCATGCCTGCTTCATTTTTTAATATCGGCGAAAGAAGTTGAAAAAAATGTTCTTCTTTCAGGTTTGATAAATCGGCATCAATAAAAACAATAATCTCTCCCTTGGCTTGTTCAACACCCATAGCCATTGCATAGCCCTTACCTTTATTTTCGGACAGTTCTATACATTTGAAATTAATCTCTTTTTGCAAATCTGTTAATATTTCTTTTGTATTATCCAATGAGCCGTCATTTACAACTATAATCTCATCTATTAAATAATCTGAGATGTTTGAAACAACGTTTTTTATGGTTTTTTCTTCGTTATAGGCACATATAATTGCTGTTGTTTTCAAGTTTTTTAGAATTAAAATATTTTGAAATTTCTTTATTTGCAGCGCTTTCTCCCATTTTAATCAGTTTTTCCGCTTTATGAAAGTCGAAAGTGCCAGATGTATCATAAGGAATACTAATAATAATATCCGGTTTACATTTTTCAATGTTTTGTTTTGCCAGCTTATGAACCATAGCTGATGTCGAAGCATTTAAAAGAGAAAAATATCCCAAACTTTTCTTATCGCCTGTGTTCATTACTCTGCTAATATTTTTGAATAAACCGGTAAATCTGGAAGAAATTTGGGTTTTATCTTTCGTTATAGTTGATTTCTTATCAATGTCCTTTTTTTCTCCATATAAACTCACAACCACGAGAATATCATTTTCGTTCCGTGCCACATGCTCGATGGGAACAGGATTTAATATTCCCCCGTCAACCAAGATAGTACCCTTGTGTTTTACAGGTGTTAAAATAGTTGGAATAGCCACCGATGCCCTAACGGCTTCGTAGAAGCTTCCTGATTTAAACACTACCTCTTTTTCATTTAAAATATCAGTTGCAACTGCAGCAAACGGAATATTCATTTTTTCAATGGGCATATCAGGGATGAATGTTTTCATTTTATCAAAAACTTTCTCTCCTTTTAACAAGCCGTATGTAGAAATGGTAAAATCCATAAGTCCCCAAATAGCTTTTTTGTTTAATGTTTTTACCCAATCGGTATATTCCGGTAATTTACCCATAGCATACAATCCACCGATAACCGAACCGATTGAAGATCCTGAAACAGATGATATTTGAAAACCCTGTTTTTCCAACTCATTAATAGCTCCAATGTGAGCAAGACCTTTTGAACCACCGCTTGATAGTACTAATGAAATAGGTTGTTTCATTTTTTAAAATTTTATAATTATTAATTCATCATTACTTCTAAAATCAAAAATCATTAACCCTGTGAAATAGCAAAGCTAAATCTTCGATTTATTTCATAGGGTTAATCGGTGTTCTCAAATCAATTTATTTGCAGCTTTGCTGCATTATACTATTCGTTATATGTTTATCGCTGTCATAAAACGTAGGATTGTTTGTCGAATTTAGTTCAAAATTATATATATGCATCCGTACTTTTTGTGCCCAATCCCAATGAGAAAGAGTTTTGTCGAATTTTTGCCATGGTATGGGTTTTCCTATCTTAACTTTTATGGTTTTATTTCTTTTTTTGAACATTTCATGTGGTAATAATGCCAGTTCAATATTGGTTTTAATTCCAAATAATTGCCTGAAAATGTTTATAAAATAGAAAAGACGAGAATTTCTTCCGTAAAACCTGATAGGAACTATATCTCTTTTGTGGGAAATCGCTTTTGTGATAAAACTTTTTTGCCAGTCATTATCCTGAATTTTACCTTTATAAATTCTAGAAACTACACCATGAGGAAAATTTGTAATCGGAAAATCAGAAGCATATAACTTATCTAATTCTAACATATTTTTTTTATTGATTTTTCCAAACACATTTACGGAGACAGTTATGGGTTGCAAATTCGGGACTAACATAAATAATTTGTTACCTATAGCTCTTAAAGCTCCATACTTCTCGGCTACAGTATTTGTCAATATTAATGAGTCTACGAATCCGAATGGATGATTGGCGACAAAAACGCATCTCCCATTCTCGGGTAAATTATCTTTTCCCTCTATAACAACTTTAAGGTTTAACTCTTCTACAATTTTTGGTAAAAAATCGACACCTTCATAATTTGAATATTTTGTAATGATTTGATTTATTTCATCTTGCCAGATTATTTTCTCCATTAATTTAATTAGAAAACCAGGTAAACTGTTTAATGTTTTTGAGTTGATTTTTTTGGAGATCTTTGCAATATCAATATACTTCATCTTATGATTTAACTTTATCATTTAATTTGCCTGTCCATAAAGTCAAACAAATTTTAAAATAAAGCACCAAATAACAAAAAAAAATGACAAATAAATTCCAAATATCAATGATCAAATGTTCAAAACAACTATGAAACTGTTTTGGTCATTGAATTTTCGAACATTGTAATTTACCCATACGGACAAGTTTTGAGATTTGGTGCTTGTCATTTGTGATTTTTAATATTTATTTAAACTATCGGACTTTATAGACCAATACTAAATACTTAGAATTATCTCTGCGCCTCTGCGTTGAAATATTTAAAATGCCTTAGATTTTAGAACTCTGA
>JADFUO010000073.1 GCA_015222115.1 Bacteroidota bacterium
ATAATTAATTTTTCGCAGATTAAATGTGGAATTCCTTATGATAATGTACCTCCCTGTCCGCCTGTTTTATCAGTAACAACAAATTGTGATTTAATTGAAAATGAATTAACATGGTACAACCCAAATGATACTTGTCCTGATGATATTGCAAAATATTATATTTATTATTCTCCTTTTGAATATGGTGATTTAATTTTAATTGATTCTACTAATCACCCTGATGATACGGTTTATATTCATTCCAATCTTTCTTCGGTAACGGCTTGTTATGCTGTTACTGCAATAGATTCGGTTGGTAATGAAAGTGAATTCAGTAATGTGGTATGTGTTGATTATGATGTTTGTCCTGTTTACAGATTGCCAAATATTTTCACTCCCAATGGAGATAATCATAATGATTATTTTGTTCCGTTTCCTGAAACTATTGCAGCAGTTGAGAAAATTGAGATAAAAATATTTAACCGCTGGGGAAAAATAGTTTTTAAAACTGATGACCCTAAAATTAATTGGGATGGGAAAAATCAACAAAACAAACAGGATTGCCCTCAGGGCGTTTATTTTTATATTTGTGATGTTATTGAAATTACCTTGGATGGTTTAAGAAGGCGTAACATTCAGGGATCGGTTACGATTTACAGATAGAATTCCCTTGCTAGCTAAAAATCATATAGTTAGAACTAATTCTAATTAAAAATTAATCTAAAAATGAACTACAGATTATTATTTGCTTTTTGCTTTTTTTGTGTTTGTTTTCAAGAGAATTTCTCACAAAATCAAAATGATAGTATTAAGGTAATTAAATTAGAAGAGGTAGTTATAACAGCCACAAAATTTATCCATATTCTTAAAGATGTTCCAATTGAAACTAATCTTATCACCCTAAAGGAAATTGAACAATCCGGAGTTATTACAGTTTCTGATGCTATTCGATGGGTCCCGGGTCTAAATATTTCAGGAGGAGCTCCATTCGGTTCATCAAGACGTTTTACAGGAATTATCAGAGGATTACCGGCTCATTACAGTCTTGTGTTGATTGATGGAAAAAGAATAAAAGGAGAGCATATTCATACCGGGGTGAACCTTGGTTTAGTTCCGATAGAAATGGTAGAAAAGATAGAAATAGTTAAAGGGCCGTCATGTGCCTTATATGGCAGTGATGCAATGGGCGGTATTATTAATATTATAACAAAAACAATATCTGAAAAGCAAACTATAAAATTTGGTGCTTCATATGGCTCATTTAATACTCAGGATTATGATTTAAGCTATGGGAACAAATTCGGAAAATTTGGTTGTTTTATTGCGGGAAAATATACAAATTCTAAAGGATTTCCATTAATATTGGATGATAAAAAATATGACAACCAGTGGTTTAAACAGTTTAATACTCTTGTAAAGATTTCATATGATGTAAATGATAGAAACACAATAAACTTAAATGCAAAATATTACAACATTAATTATCTGCGAAAAACTGCTGCCGATATAAATGACAATGAAATTGACCTTATTCTTGACTGGAAAACAAAATTTAATGAAAAAAGTTCACTATCTGTGTCAACAGCTTATTCAGAGTTTACAGGAAGCAGAAAAGATGCTAACAATATTACTTCATCAGGCGATGTGATGTATTATTACAAACTATCCAAAAATCATGAATTAACTACAGGAGCAGAAGGCAGACATGAATATTTTACAAGAGTTGGTGTACAACCCGGACATGAAGAAAACATATTTAGTATATATGCTCAGGATGAAATAAAATTAGGAAAAAAAATTAGAGTTGCAGCAACTGTTCGTGTTGATATGCATACAAACCTTGCCCCTGTAGTTTCTCCTAATGGAAGTGTTTTATTTAAGCTGTCTGATAAGACTTCAATAAGGGGGGCTGTTGGAAGAGGGTTCAGGGCTCCGTCATTACAGGATAGATATGAATATCATTTCTATCATAAGACATATTACCGGGATGGTAATTCTGGCTTAAAGCCTGAATTTTCTATATCTTATAGCGTAGGTTTGGAGCAACAAATAACAAAAAATCTTTTGGGAAGAATATCAGTTTTTAGAAATGATTTCTCAAATATGATTGTTGTATTACCAACAGGTGAATATGAAACAGATAGTATTCCTATTTACAGAAGACAAAATATTAAAACAGCTTTGACACAAGGCATTGAAACTGAATTCAGATATAAATGGAATAATCTTAATATCGTTGTCGGATACACATACCTTGATACTAAAGATGATGAAGAACTTGTATTATCATATAATCCCAAGCATCTTACAACAGCAAGAATATATTATGATTTCAAGAATATTAACCTTATAGTAATGTCATCTGTTGAAGATGCCAGAGGAAGGTATTACAATGAAAGTGGTAATATAAATCAACTTGAAGATTATACTTTATTGAATCTTCATGTAACGAAACAAATTAGAAAACATTTTCATGTATTTGGCACTATAGGTAATATATTTAATAAACAGTTTGAAACATATGAGGAGGGCAAAACATTTGCAGCATATGGAAGAACCTTTACTGGAGGTCTGAAAATAAAAATCATTTAGTTACAAAAACATTCCATTTCTAAAAAATTATCTTTTACCCCCCGAATCTCATCAACATTACAATCAAATCCACAACCCTGTTTGAATAGCCCCATTCATTATCATACCAGTTAAGAGTTTTAACAATCCTTTTTCCAAGTACTTTTGTATATTCCGAATCATAAATTGAAGAATATGAATTGCCTACAATATCGGAAGAAACGATTTTTTCTTCTGAATATAAAAGGATATTTTTCATTTCTTTTGAATTAGCAGCGATACGGACGGCAGTATTAATATCCTGAACCGTAACATCTTTTTCAACTTCAACAACCAGATCAACAACCGAGCCGTCAGGCACAGGAACCCTTGAAGCCATTCCGTCTAATTTTCCTTTAAGCTCAGGAATTACTACACCAACTGCCTTAGCAGCTCCGGTTGTAGTAGGAATAATATTTTCTGCTGCTGCCCTGCCCCTTCTCCAATCTTTATGAGGAACATCTGCAAGGCGTTGATCGTTAGTGTAAGCATGAGTTGTTGTCATCAAACCTTCGACAATCCCGAAAGCATCATTGAGCACTTTTGCCATTGGAGCAAGGCAATTGGTAGTACAACTGGCATTGGAAATAATCCTGTCTTCGGGTTTTAAGCCCTCATCATTTACACCTATTACAATAGTATAATCAATTTCATCTTTTGCAGGAACAGTTAAAATAACTCTTTTTGCTCCGGCTTCAAGGTGAGGAACCAGCTTTTCTCTTGTCCTGAAAATACCTGTAGCTTCAACAATAACATCAACGTTTAAAGCTTTCCATGGTAATTCTCTCGGGTCTTTAATACTAAGCATTTTTACTTTTTCATTTGGAGTAATTAAATAATCACCATCCAAATACACATCCTGCCCGAATCCTCTCATAACAGTGTCGTATTTTAGCAGATATTCCAGCACATCATTATCATAGAGATCATTTATTGCTACAACATTTATATCTGTTCTTTTACTAAGAATACGAAATACAGAACGACCTATACGACCAAATCCGTTAATTACTACATTCATTTTACACCTCCTTTCGTGCTTAATTTATTATAGGCAAGTATAATGTCAATTATCCTTGCAGCCATTGCCATTGCGGCATGATACCATGTTAATGTTTTTACCATTCTTATTGGTGAGTGCATTGTTGCTCTTTTGTCGTAAACAACAGAATGACGGTTATCAATAACATCAGTTGAAACAATAGGGTCATCTTCAACCTGAATAATATCCGGTAATTTTTTTGATGCTTTTTCAATTGCAATGTTAATGTCGTTAATGCTTATATTACTGTTTTTAAAAACAGTTGTAAGATCAAGCAAGGATCCGTTTGGTACAGGTACATTCAAAGCTGTTCCTGCAATTTTCCCTTTAAATTCTGGCATTATTTTTTGAATCCAGTATGGTGAGGGTGTTTCATTGGGGATGATGTTCTCGGCAGCAGAACGACTGCGACGGTAATCATCGCTTGCCTTGTCGCGTAAGGGTTGATCAGAAGTATATGAGTGAACAGTGGTTAGCATGGCATAATCAACTCCAAAATTTTCTTCAAATATTTTTAACATAATTGCAGTTGCATTTGTAGTAGCCGACCCTGCCGATATTAATTTATCGGAAGTTTTGATGGTATGTTCATTTACACCCATAATAACAATACGATCAATTTTATCATTTGGCAAGTTTGATAAAATTACCTTTTTTGCTCCTGCATTTATGTGCCGTTGCATGTCGCTCATTGATTTATATTTACCTGTACTGTCAACAATAAAATCCACATTAAAAATATCCCAGGGGACATCACCGGGTTCAATACCGTGTACAAATCGTGCCTTGCCGTTTTTTGAAACCAAAAAATTTCCGTCAAGTTGTACATCAATGCTGCCTTTTGTTTCCGCAACAAGTAAATAATGCAGTATCTCGGGTTTACCGATTTCGCTTATGGCTACAACTTCAATAAGATTATCTTCAAGGCATAACCGGTAAATATGCCTTGGAATCTCACCGAAACCCATTAATCCTAATCTAATCTTTTTCATGATTATTTTTCTTTATTTTATTGTATAAGAACTTTAAATCAGGCACATTTAATCTTTTTCCTCTTTTTCCTCAGCCTTTGCCTTACGACTGAAAGGAGTCCGTATGGAGCCTTTGCCTATTTCATTTTTTTAATCATATTACGAAATTATGTTCTTACTAATGATATTGCAAATATATATAAAAACAATGTTATAAAATTTAAAATACTATTTTTGCAACTAATGGAAAACATAAGAAATTTTTGCATTATTGCCCATATTGATCACGGCAAAAGCACGTTGGCTGACCGGTTGTTGGAGTTTACCAATACCATTTCGGGTAAAGACTTACAAAACCAGGTTTTGGATGATATGGAACTTGAGCGTGAGAGAGGTATAACCATCAAAAGTCATGCTATTCAAATGGCATATAAATTTGGTAATAAAGATTACAAGCTGAATTTGATTGATACACCCGGTCATGTAGATTTTTCTTATGAAGTTTCTCGTTCAATTGCTGCATGTGAAGGTGCTTTACTTATTATTGATGCCACTCAAGGCATACAAGCTCAAACAATTTCAAATCTTTATCTCGCTATTGATAATGATCTGGAAATAATTCCTGTGCTTAACAAAATGGACCTTGAAAATGCAATGCCCGAAGAAGTTAAAGATCAGATTGTGGATTTGTTAGGATGTAGCAGAGATGAGATTATTGAAGCAAGTGGTAAAACCGGATATGGTATTGAAAAAATCCTTGAAACCATCATAAATATAATTCCATCGCCAAAAGGTAATCTTCATGCACCTTTACAGGCATTGATATTTGATTCGGTATTTAATTCATTCAGGGGAATAATTGCTTATTTCAGAATATTTAACGGTGAGATTAAAAAAGGTGATTTTGTAAAATTTGTTAATATCGGCAAAGAATATCATGCTGATGAGATTGGTGTTTTAAAACTTGATCGTGAAGAAAAAAAAGTATTAGAAACCGGAGATGTTGGTTACATCATTTCAGGTATTAAAACTTCTAAGGAAGTTAAAGTAGGTGATACGATAACTCATGTTGAACGACCGTGCGACAAGGCAATTGAAGGTTTTGAAGATGTTAAGCCAATGGTTTTTGCAGGTATTTATCCTGTTGACACCGATGAATATGAAGAATTAAGAAATTCAATAGAAAAATTGCAACTAAATGATGCATCTTTAACTTTTGTGCCTGAGTCATCTGCTGCTTTAGGTTTTGGCTTCAGATGCGGATTTCTCGGTCTTTTACACATGGAAATCGTTCAGGAGCGACTTGACCGTGAGTTCAATATGAGTGTTATTACTACAGTTCCAAATGTTTCATATAAAGTTATTACCAACAAAGGAGAAACTATTGAAGTTCATAATCCCTCAGGATTACCTGAACAGAAATATATTGACCACATTGAAGAACCTTATATAATTGCACAGATAATTTCCAAATCAAATTATGTAGGTTCGATTATGAATTTATGTATTGATAAACGCGGCACACTGAAAAATCAGGTTTACCTTACAAGCGACCGTGTTGAAGTTACTTTTGAAATGCCTCTGGGTGAAATTGTTTTTGATTTTTATGATAAACTCAAAAGTATTTCAAAGGGTTATGCTTCGTTCGATTATTATCAGTCGGGTTATAAACCTGCAAATCTTGTTAAGCTTGATATTCTTTTAAATGGAGAATCTGTTGATGCCTTATCAACTTTAATTCATCGTGATAATGCTTATAATTTCGGACGCAGAATGTGTGTTAAACTTAAAGAGTTGATACCCCGCCAGCAATTTGATATTGCCATACAAGCTGCTATCGGAGCTAAAATTATTGCCCGCGAAACGGTTAAAGCCGTTAGAAAAGATGTTACGGCAAAATGTTATGGTGGTGATATTACACGTAAACGCAAACTTCTGGAAAAACAAAAAAAAGGTAAAAAACGTATGCGTCAGGTGGGAAATGTTCAAGTGCCACAGCAAGCATTTTTAGCTGTGCTTAAACTTGATTAACAAATTTGCAACTATTCAGAGTATTGAAAGATTGTTAGTAGTTATACGTTATTTGTTAATAACGTATAACCAATAACTTATAACAATAAAAATAAATAAAGTTAAACTCTTGTAAACGGAATAGTTATAAAATTTTCACTTTGTAACTTTTACTGATATTAATCCGTCATAAGCATTAGACGGAAATTCAAAGTTTGAATGACAACCACTGAATACAATTTGTGTGCAGATGAATTTGCAGATGGAGTTTATCGCTTTATCCTTAAAAATATTAAGGATGAGGATAAAGCTAAGGATATTGTGCAGGATTCATTTATGAAAATGTGGGACAGACACAGCAATATCTCTTTTGATAAAGCCAAATCTTACCTTTTTACAACTGCTTATCATACAATGATTGATAATATCAGGAGAGAAAACAAATTATCGGGGCTGGATGCCGATATACATGATCCCGTATCACAAGAAAATGGGTATTCTGATTTGAACGAAATATTAAATAATGCAGTGGAAAAGCTGCCCAAAATTCAAAAGTCGGTTATTTTGCTGAGAGACTATGAAGGTTATTCATACAGTGAAATCGGTGATATTACAAATTTGAACGAATCGCAGGTGAAAGTTTATATTTACAGGGCAAGATTGTTTTTGAAGAATTATATTGGAAGTCTTGATACTGTTATTTAAGATAAAAAAGAAATGAAAATCAACAGAAATAATTACGAAATATTTTTTCTCGATTATATGGATGGAAATCTGGATCCTGACCGGATTGCCGCTGTCTCTTATACACATCTCCGAGCCCACGAGAC
>JADFUO010000074.1 GCA_015222115.1 Bacteroidota bacterium
CCCGGTATTATGGAACTTATAAGATTAAAGTACGGGCAGAAAAAACCAAATGCTTTATTAAGCAGGGGAGTGGCAGGAGTTATGGGCAATAGCTTAATTTATTCATTACCAGGAAGTGTTAAAGCAGTTAATGAATACATGAGTGAAATTACAAAGACGCTGCAACATTTGGTTTTTATGTTGTTTGGGTTGGATGTACATTAGAAATTAGAAATTTAAAATTAGAAATTAGAAATTAAAAAATGACACGCAACGAAGCATTGGATTTACTTCACCAATATATTAAAAACGAAAAAATGCTAAATCATTGTTATGCTTCCGAAGTTGTAATGGAAGCGTTGGCTAAGAGATTAGGCAGGGATGAAAGAAAATGGGCATTAGCAGGTTTGCTTCACGATCTGGATGTTGAACTTGTGAATGCCGACCCAAAAATTCATGGTCTGGAAACAGCAAGAATACTTGAAGAAAAAGGCCTTGACCCGGAAATAGTGGAAGCAATAAAAATGCACAATGAAAAAGCAAGCGGATTGGAACGCAGCACCGAGTTTCAGCATGCATTGGCAGCAGGCGAAACAATAACCGGTTTGATTGTGGCAACCACTTTGGTTTATCCCGATAAAAAATTGCAAAGTGTTAAGCCAAAGTCCGTTAGAAAAAGAATGAAGACAAAAGCCTTTGCCGCTTCCGTGAAACGTGAAAATATAATGGAATGTGAAAAAATCGATATTCCTATTGATGAGTTTATTATAATTTGCGTTGACGCAATGAAATCAATCAGCGACAAGATTGGACTGTAAAAGTTGTTAACATATAAAAAGTTAAAAATTAATTAAAAATGTTTAAAATAAATCACATTTATTAAATATCTTTGTTTTAATATGTTCAGAAAAATCCCTTCATTCTTAAAAAATAAGTTTTTTTACACTGCTTTGGCATTTATTGTATGGATGTTGTTTTTTGATAAAAATAATTTTATTTCACAGTTTGGGCTATTGTCTGACCTTCGCGAAGTAGAAAATGAAAAACAATATTATCTTGAGGAAATTGAAAGTGATAAAAAAGCTACCGAAGAATTAATGACAGATACTATTACCTTAGAGAAATTTGCCCGCGAAAAATATATGATGAAAAGAGATAATGAAGATATATTTTTAATAGTCAGGGATGAAGAAAAATGAGATAGCCTAAGGCTGAGGCTAAGGCTGAGGCTAAGGCTGAGGTTTGAAAAAGGATGGTTACATAATTTTATTTATCGTTCAATTTCATGGAATAATCTGATATTAAACTGATTAAAAAATATCGAATATCGATTAACGAATGACGAATAATGATATTTTTCAAAAAATCCTAACTTTTTGTATCCTCAGCCTTAGCCTTAGCCTCAGCCTTATTTCTCAATATACAAAACTGAATAAATTACATAAATTCTTGATTAACAGCACATATTTTTGAAATTCCGATACAATGAAATATCCATGGGGGCATAGCAGACGCTTTAATGCTTATTCAAATTATATTTTAAAAGAGTTTGGTGAGCGGGTTCAAAAACTCAGCATTGATGCAGGTTTCACTTGTCCTAATCGTGATGGAACGGTAGGAACAGGTGGTTGTACTTATTGTAATAACAATGCATTTAATCCTTCGTACTGCACACCTTCAAAATCAATAAGTCAACAAATTATTGAAGGCATTGAGTTTCACCAAAAACGTTACAGGAGAGCCAATAAATATCTTGCTTATTTTCAGCCTTTTTCCAATACTTACGCTCCTTTGGATAAATTAAGAAATATTTATAACGAGGCATTAAAATTTCCGGAAGTTATTGGCTTGGTTATTGGTACCCGCCCTGATTGTATTGATGATAAAAAACTTGAATTTTTCAGTGAATTATCAAAAAAATATTACGTAATTATTGAATATGGCATTGAATCGTGTTATGATAAAACCTTAGAACGTGTTAACAGGGGACATAGTTTTGAACAATCGGTAAAAGCTATTACCAAAACCGCACAAAAAGGAATAAAAACCGGAGCACATATAATTTTTGGATTACCCGGTGAAACAAAACAGGAGATGCTTGATGAAGCTGACATTTTATCTGAACTTCCTTTGAACAATATAAAATTTCATCAGCTACAGATAATTAAAGATACTGAAATGGCAAAAGAATATCGGGAGAAGCCGGAAAATTTCAACTTATTTTCTCTTAATGAATACATTGATTTTATAATTACTTTTCTTGAAAGATTAACTCCTGATATTGTTATTGAACGATTTGCCGGTGAAGTTCCCCCACGATTTTTATCCGGTCCCAACTGGGGCTTGATAAGAAACGACCAAATCCTGAATTTAATTGAAAAAAAACTTTATGAAAAAAATACATGGCAAGGAAGGAGAAAATTGAGATAGGCTGAGGCTCCATACGGACTCCTTTCAGTCGTAAGGCTGAGGCTGAGGCTAAGGCTAAGGATACAAAAAGTTAGGGTTCTTTGAAAAATATTTCGTTCCATTTCAGTAGTATTATACATTATTCGATACTTTTTAATCAGTTTAATATCAGATTATTTCATGAAATTGAACGATAGAAGAAATTGTATAACCATACTTTTTCACACCTTAGCCTTACGACAGAAAGGAGTCCGTATGGAGCCTCAATCTATATATTATATTCAAAAAATTATTTCAATAAATTATTTTAATTTACCATTCATTTTAATAAAAAATATTATATATTTGCTACAATTAAATAAACATTATTATTAATCAAAAATTTTTATCATGAAAAAATTTTTACTTCTAACAACAGCATTGTTTTTAATTTGCTTAACCACAAGAGCTCAGGACACTCTTTATATTGATGATTTTGAGTCATATACTCTTGGCGGGTATTTAGCAGTTCAGTCAAGTTGGTGGACAACCTGGAGCGGAGGAACAGGTGGTTCTGAAGACGCTATAATCAGCGACGAGCAAGCTCTGAGTCCAACACAATCAGTAAAAGTTGAAGGTTTAACCGATTTGATTTTACTATTGGGAAATCAAATTTCAGGTAAATACCAGGTAAACTTTTACTATTATATCCCGAGTGGATATGGTGGATATTATAATTTTCAGCACTATGAATCTCCTGGTGTTGAATGGGCTTTGGAAGTGTATTTTGGTGAAACCGGAGACGGATACATACATGCAGGAGGACAAAATGTAGCATCTTTTACTTACAACCATGATGAATGGATATTTTGTAAAAACATCATTGACCTGGATAATGATGTTGGTGAGTTATGGATTGCCGGCACATTTGTTCACACATGGCAATGGAGCTTAACTTCACAGGGACAGCCGGGAGCAAATCAATTAGGAGGCCTGGATATTTATGCAGGTGCTCCCCCGGGAGAAACCCCATTATTTTATATGGACGACATAATCTGGCTTGAGGTTGAACCAAGCACTGACCCGATAATTGAAGTAACTCCCGATATTTTTAATGAAATTATTGAGCCCGGACAAGTTGCAACGCAGCCAATGACCATTGCAAATATTGGGGTTGGTGAACTGGAATTTGATATTGCGATTGTTTATAACATTGCAGCCGGTGAAAAATCACAACTTTTAACTTCAAATAATTCCCAAAAAACTTATTCAAAAGCTCTTTTATCAAATAATCAAGTAATTGAGGACTCCGATTACAATCCATCTGCTTCAACTCCTGCTCCGTCTGATGATGTTATATTACATTACGACGGAGATAATAATTCGGCAATAGGGCTGATAAACCCTGCTGAATTTCAGGTAGCTGCTATGTTCCCGAATTCATTAACCGTTCCGCATGCCGGCATGGAACTTACTTCTATTGAAATATTTATTAATGACCCTGCAGATGCATTTGCATTGAGGGTTTATGGACAGGGAACTTCTTATGAACCCGGCGAATTACTTGTTGATCAACCTTTTACACCTGTTGCTTATGCATGGAATACAATTGCTTTAGATGTACCTGTTGTGATTACCGGTGAAGATATCTGGGTTGGATATTGGATAAACCAAACAGTTACGGATATTTTCCCTGCAGGATGCGATATGGGACCTGCCGACCCTAATGGTAATTGGATAAAATCAGGTATTGCCTGGACTCATCTTTCTTATGATTATAACTGGAATATCAGGGCACATTTAACAGGAGAACCGATAGAGCAATGGTTATCAGTTGACCCTGCTTCCGGGACTGTTTTACCTGATGAACCTGAAGAAGTTACAGTTACATTTGATGCTGCTAATTTGGAATTAGGTACTTATGCAGCCGAAATCCAGATTAACAATAATGACCCTGTAACACCACAATTTATTGTTCCGGTTACACTGGATGTTGTGGCAGTTGGGATTAATGAAGTTGAAAAAAATGAAGCTGTTTTGATTTATCCTAACCCGGCTACTGATTTTATAAATATCAGTTCAACATCTGAAATCAATTCTGTAAAATTAATTAATTATATTGGCCAAACCATTCATAACAAAATTGTTAAAAATCAAAAAGTCAGAATAAACACTGCTGATTATAATGCCGGAATTTACTTCCTGCAGATAAAAACAAATAACACATTGGTTACAAAACAGATTATTATTAAATAAACTGACACTGAACGGGAATGCCAGCAGATAAGGAAACAAACAGCGATAAACCATTCAGTTAGTTTATTCGAAAATAGTAAAGTTTATGCGTTTTAGTATAAATGAATAACTGTCTTTTTAGAACTGATTAATTATAAAAATCATTCAATAGGCTATCTTAAAAGTAGTTTTAACCTTTGAGATAGCCTATTTTCCTTTTTTGCAAAAAAAATTATTAATAATTAAAATTTGTTTTTAAAAATTTTTTATTATATATTTGCTCAAAATAATAAATATAGTATTAACCAAAATTATTAATTATGAAAAAATTTACGCTTTTAATTTTTGTGATGTTTCTGTCATCAGTAGTTGTTTTTGCACAGGCAACACAAGAGAAAATCACAAAATCAGAACAAGGCTATTCGCAAGTTCTGACCAAGACAACCCCCAAAATTGTTAATAATAACAATTCTAATAGCAGGGCAACAGCTTACACTATTGATTTTGAGGATGAGGTTGAGTGGACATTTGATTTTGATCCATGGACAGTAAATGACGTTGATGGACTTCCTACTTATGGATTCACCGATTATGATTTTCCACACGAATTTGAGCCAATGGCTTACATTGTTTTTGATCCTGACTTAACTACTCCTCCTATGACAGATGATCCCGAAATTCAACCTCATTCCGGTGAACAGTTCGGTGCATGTATGGCTTCTGTTCCAAGTGGTGGCCAAGGTAACGATGACTGGTTTATATCACCGTTTGTTTCACTTAGTTCTGGTCCTTCAGTTACTTTCTGGGCAAAATCTTATACAGATGCTTATGGCTTGGAAAAATTTAATGTTGGTGTTTCAACTACAACTAATAGTCCTGCTGACTTTACAATAATATCAGGTGCTACTCCACTTGAAGCTCCTATGGCCTGGACTGAATATACATTTGACCTCTCAGCTTATGATGGTCAGGATATTTATTTCGCAATTCAATGTGTTTCTTATGATGCATTTGTATTTATGATTGATGATATTGTAATTGACCCGGGTACATCATGCTTCCCTTACTTTGATGCTTTTGAATCATACGTAGCAGATGACTATCTTGCATTACAATCAGGTTGCTGGACAACATGGAGCGGCGCTCCCGGAACCGGGGAAGATGCTTTAGTAGTAACAACTGAAGCTTATAGTGGAGTTCAATCTGTAAAAGTTGATGGTACTACCGATTTAATATTTCCTTTAGGCGATCAAACAGAAGATAAATATGTTGTTAGTTTTGATATGCTTGTTGCTTCAGGCTATGGCGGATATTATAATCTTATGCATTCATTTGGCGCCACTAATGAATGGGCAATTGAAGTTTATTTTGCTTCAGACGGAACAGGATACATACATGCAGGAGGGTCTAATGCTGCTACATTTGTATATCCTAACGGAGAATGGTTCAATGCAAGAGTACTTGTTAACATTGACCTTGATTGGGCAACGTGTTTAATAAATGATGAATTTGCTCATGCATGGCAATGGAGCCTCACTTCCGGAGGTGACCCCGGAATGAATCAACTCGGTGTTGTAGATTTTTATGCTGCTGCTCCTCCAGGTGATGATCCTTTGTACTATTTTGATAACGTATATTATTATTATGATGACGGATGTGAAGATTTTGAAGATTATATTGTTGGAGAATACATAGGACTGCAATCACCATGGTGGACAACATGGAGCTATAATCCCGGAAGTTCAGAAGACGCAATTGTAACTTTTGCAACCGACCCATATACATCATTATTAATTGATGGTGTTACAGACCTTATAAGACCATTCAACTACGAAAACTTCATAGATTGTAAATATGGTATTTATTTCTGGTTCATGGTTGCAGATGGATATTGTGGGCATTTCAACTTACAGAAAGATGTAGTACCAGGTTTAGAATGGGGTATGCAGATGTCGTGGGATGTTGACGGAATTGCAACAATTGATGCAGGAGGTTATGGAGCAGCTACTTTCCCATTTAACTTTGATGAATGGTATTACGTTGAACTTATTGTGGACCTTGACAATGACCTTGCTGAAATTTGGATTGATGGAAATCTGATTTGGCAATGGCAATGGTCGCTTGGATGCTTTGGAACTCCGGGTATGATTGCTCTTGGAAGTATTAATGTTTATGCATGGGCTTCTACTGGTAATACTCCTCTGGCTTATTTTGATGACCTTTGCTTTGAACAACTTACCTACGTTGGCATTAGTGAAAATATTGAAGTAAATTCCAATATCAGTGTTTATCCGAATCCTGCAAATGATTTTGTTAATGTTGAATCTTCAGTTAATATTAATGAAGTTAAGATATTTAACAATCTCGGTCAGATTGTTTATTCACAAAATGTTGATAATAACTTTGTAAGGATTAATACAGAAGAATTTACTACAGGTATTTATCACATTCAAATCAATTCTCAGGACGGAATAAAAACTCAAAAACTGGTTATTAAATAACTAATAACATATAACGTATAACGTAAAAAAGGGGCTTCTGCCCCTTTTTTTATTCATCAGGATTTTTTTTCCTGGGAAAACGCTTTGCTTCTTTTAATGCTTTACTGATAACCCATTCAATTTGCCCGTTTGTACTCCTGAATTCATCAGCAGCCCATTTCTCAATTGCTTTCATAATTTCAGGGTTTATCCTAAGCACAAATGCTTTTTTCTTAGCCATAATTTTAGTATATAAAATCAACTATCACTTCAATTAATTCCTTTTTTACCGGTAAATCAGCTTTACTATAAGTTGAAATATTTTTTTGTCTATCTGCTTCTGCCTCTTTGAAGATATGATTCATTCCTTCAATTATTTCCAATTTTGCACTTTTGTTTGCATTAAATAAATTATTTGCATCATCAACACTTACTTGAATGTCAGTTGTACCTTGCACGATTAACACCGGCAGCTTTAATTTATTAATTTCATTTTGAGGGTCATATTTAAACCATGAAATTATATACGGTTGCACACTTGGCCTGAACAATGTGTATAGCATTGGGTCAACATTATCTACTGTTTTACCCTGAACTAAACTGTCAATAATGGGGAAGGCAGCATCAATAACAATTTGTGGCTGAGATTTAAGCTGTTCCTTAAGAGTTTTATCTGCTGACTGACCGACACCGGCAATTGAAACATAAATATCAACAGGTGATTTTTGAGCGGCAATCATTCCAATTAAAGAACCTTCACTATGACCAATTATAATAATCTTGTTAAATTGTTTTTCCTGTTTCAATAATTCAATCCAGGCTACTGCATCATCAATATAGTTTTCAAAACGCAATTCCTTTTCATCTAATCCGGCATCCTTGCTTGCCGCAATTCCTCTTTTATCATATCTTAATGAAGCAATGTTTTTTTTGCAAAGTTCTTCGGCTAACATTTTTAATGAATTATTTTTCATCATTGGATTATTGCCATCTCTATCCGTTGGTCCTGAACCTGCAATTATTAATGCTACCGGAATATTTGACAAATTATCAGGAATTAAAAGAGTTCCTTCTATATTTCCCTGTTCCGTTTCTAAAGTAACAGATTTTTCTGTGCATTTTGTTTCTTTTTCCTGCTGAGCAATTAAATTAATTGTTGTCAGTAATAAAATAATTAATAATAAAATTTTCGTTTTCATCTTGTCTTTGTTTTTAGTGAAGTCTGAATCTACTGATGTAACGTTCCAGTATTAATTACGGGACTTGCATCTTTATCAGAACAAAGAACAACCATTAAATTACTGACCATAACGGCTTTTTGGTCTTCATCAAGTTCAATTAGCTCTTTTTCTGAAAGTTGTTCGAGAGCCATTTCAACCATACTTACCGCGCCTTCAACAATTTTGTATCTTGCTGCAACAATAGCTGTGGCTTGTTGTCTTCTAAGCATTGCACCGGCAATTTCAGATGCATAGGCAAGGTATGCTATTCTTGCTTCAATAACATGAATACCGGCAATCTCAAGCCGTTCGCTTAATTCATTTTCCAAAACATGATTAACTTCTTCGCCTCCCGAACGTAAAGTAATTTCTGCCTGTTCATCATCAAAATTATCGTAAGGATAATGCCCTGCTAATTTTCTTATTGCCGCTTCGCTTTGAATATCCACAAAATGAGAATAATCGTCAACTTCTAATGCTGCTTTATAAGTATTTTCAACTTTCCAGACTAATACAACTCCAATCATAATCGGATTACCAACCTTGTCGTTTACTTTAATCGGGTCGCTGTCAAGATTTCTTGCTCTTAAGGAGATTTTTTTTCTTGAAAAAAACGGATTTACCCAAAAGAAACCATTCTTTTTGATAGTTCCTTTATAAGCACCGAATAAAACTAATACACTTGATTCGTTTGGATTTACGATTACAAGTCCGCCCAAACCAAAAATGCCGAATGCTAAAATAATTGTGAGTAAAAACATTTTCAAAAAAATCATTCCCAATACAGGTAAAATGATTAAGATAAGGACAATGAATAGTCCCAGATAACCCGAAACCGGTGAATACAATTTTTCTTTTTTCATCTCTTTATAATTTTAATTTGTGTTATTTATATTATTATGATATTAAATTGATATTGCAATGATACAACATTATTTTACAGAAGTCAAGTTTTTTTCAATATTTAGTTATTTATTCATCACTAACTCTAATAAAACCGGAATAATGGAATAATGGAAATAAGGGAAATAATGGAATAATGGAAATATTGGAAATAGGGGAAATACAATAGAAATACAATAGAATTACAATAGAAATACAATAGAAATACAATAGAAATACAATAGAAATACAATAGAAATAC
>JADFUO010000075.1 GCA_015222115.1 Bacteroidota bacterium
ATATTAGATAAAATTTAATAAATAAAAAAGGCCCAATATTTACTGATTATCTGTCAGCCTGTTTAATTTTGCAAAAGAAATCATTCAAAAATAGCAAATATATTAGACATTATAAAAAATATTCGATTTTGGGTTTTTATATTACCTGATTATACTCATCCGATGACTCCAAGTCATCGGATGAGTCAGAAAATTCCGATTAACCAAATTTTCTCTGTTTTATTATTTTACATTTTTTACTAATTTTGGTAAAAAATCTTAAGGATGAAAAAACTCAGCATCTTATTATCAGCATTATTTATTTATAACTTTTCTGTTTTTGCCCAGGCAATCATTATCAACCACTCATGTACAGGACTTTCATTAGTACCTGTTGAATGGGTCAATCAGGCTAAGGAAGATTTTAAGGTATGGTACGGGCATACATCACACGGGAGTCAGATAACTTCAGGTATTGATAATCTTCAAAATTTTATTGGTGAGCCTTACACTTTTAATTCATCAGGTGCCGGTGGAGCTTTATCATATCAGGAACAAACCGGAGTTGACCTTGGGCATAACGGCGATACAAGCTGGGCGCAGGTTACAAGAAATGTCCTGAACCAGCCGGGCAATGATAGAAATGTAATTATGTGGTCGTGGTGCGGCGGTTGCTCCGACAACACCGAAGAAGGAATTAATATTTATCTCAACAAAATGACAGAGCTTGAAAATGATTATCCTGATGTTAAATTTATTTATATGACAGGGCATCTGGATATCTGGTCATGGGAAAATCTAAAAGCACGAAACCAGCAAATAAGGGATTATTGCATTGCCAATGAAAAAATTCTTTTTGATTTTGCCGATATTGAAAGTTATGATCCTGATTCAACCTATTTTGAATATGCCAATGATAATTGTAATTATTATTCGGGCCCCGGTGGCACCTTACTCGGTAACTGGGCAACTGAATGGTGTGATGCTAATGCCGGTTCCGACCTTTGCTGGTATTGCTCCTGCGCCCATTCAGAATCATTAAATTGTAACCTGAAAGGAAGAGCATTCTGGTGGATGATCTCCCGTATGGCTGGATGGGATGGACCTTCAACCGGAATAGGTGAGTTATTTTCTGATAATTATGATTTAAAAAATCAACCAAATCCATTTAACGATAAAACAATAATCAGTTTTAAACTCAATAAAACAACAAATGTTTGCCTGAAAATCTACGATATTACAGGTAAATTAGTTGATGAGATTATTAATGAAATAAAACCTGCCGGAAAATACAAAGTAATATTCAGCCCGAAAAACCTGCAAACAGGTATTTATTATTATCAATTTATAACTGAGAGTAAAATTCTTACAAAGAAGATGCTGTGTCTGTTAGATTGAAATTAAATAATTAATTCATGCGAAACACATTCCCCTAAGGGAAAATGCATACGAAAGGCATTCCCCTCCTATGTTTAGGAGGGGTTAGAGGTGGTAGAATTTAATAGAATAAATCACATAATAAAAGACCAGGTATCAATGAATATTTAAACTGAATTAAAACTGGAATGTAAATTTCTTTAATTGTAATTTATTTAAAACCATATAGTTAAATTATTATAAATTTGTAAAGTTTACGACACGAAGTTAGTACGTATGTATGCGCTTCAGTATATTAACCACCCCCTGCCCCTCCTTAAAAAAAGGAGGGGAGTTATTGCAGATAAAACCTAAAGATTTTATTTTAAACTGATCCTGAACGAAAATACAAAATTATTAAACCATAAATTTCATAAAACAAGTTAGAAATTTAATTCTATATTCATTATTTTTGGTCAATTTACCCTGTTAATAAAAAATATATATCAAAACACTATTTGTACTACCTTTGAAGAGTTTTCCGATAAGTCAGTATAAAAACAAAATTTAATAACATGAAAAACAAAAAATTACTCTTAACAATCAGTGTGATACTTCCAGTACTGCTGATTTCACTTATGGCAATTTTTTCTTTACCGGTAAAAAAAGAATTATCCGAAAGAGAAAAATATGAACAATTCCTGAATAATGAATATAAAAATATTCCAAATTATTCCGAAGAAGAATTGAAAGATGTTCCCGGGGTCAACCATCCCGATTTGGCTGCCATTCAAAATTATTTTATGACTTTGGACCCCGAATTAGGTAGGGTTCCGGTTGAAAGACTTAAAGAAGCTTACAAACAAACCAAAGCAATCCGCGAACAAAGCAAATTAAAATCAGGAGCTATGTCAATGGAGTGGGAAAGTACAGGAGCAGTAATGGGCGGACGGGCGCGTGCACTTATGTTTGACCCTAATGACAACACTAACAACAAAGTTTGGTCAGGTGGTGTTACAGGCGGTTTATGGTATAACAACGATATTACCGACGAAGATTCTCAATGGGTTCCTGTTGACGATTTCTGGAGCAGCCTGTCAATAAGTTGCATTACTTACGACCCAAGTGATCCACAAATTTTTTATGTAGGTACCGGCGAAGTTCAAACAGCTTTTTCAACTTACCGCGAATCTTCAGGTGTTGGAGTTGGTATTTTCAGGTCAACAAACGGTGGCAATAACTGGCAGTTGATACCATCAACCGAAGATTTTAAATATATTACTGAAATAGCCGTAAGAAACGAAAATAGTGTTAGTGTAATTTATGCCGGAGTAGCTTCAGGATTTTATCATGGTGAAGATCATCAAAGCTTACCGACTGATGGATTATACCGTTCAGACGACAACGGGCAAACATGGGAACAGGTATTACCCAATATTACTGACCAAAACATTCCGTATGCTGTTTCAAATGTAAAAATAGGTGTTGATGGGAGAATATATGTCGGGACAATTCAAAATATTGATGGTAATGGCGGTGCAACAATCCTGTATTCAGATGACGGAACTGCCGGAAGCTGGACAGTTTATGAAGATTACAGGATAATAATTGAAAATCATGGAAGCTTTTACCTGCCCGGCAGGGTAATTATTGCATGTGCTCCGTCTGACGAAAATATTGTTTTTGCATTTCTTGCAGCCGGATATACAAGCGGTTTTAATTACTATCACGGCAGGTATATTCTTCGTTCGGAAGATAAAGGAGTTACATGGGAATCTATCAACAAACCAACCGCAGGCAACTGGGCTAATCTTGCCTGGCATGCTTTTATTGGTGTTGTTGACCCAAATGACCCGACAAATCTTTATGTCGGTGGCCTGGATGTATGGAAAACCATTAATACCGGAATTACCTGGAATCATGTATCCGACTGGGCTCTGATGTACTGGGGCGGCGGCGATGAATATGTTCATGCCGACCAGCATGCACAGCTTTACAAGCCGGGCTCACCCGAAGAAATGATATTTGCTACTGACGGAGGTATTTTTTATACTGCGGATGGCTCTTCTTCAAGCCCTGTTTTTCAGGAAAGAAATAATAATTTTAACACCTTACAATTTTACACTTGTGCAATTTCTCCTGTTGCAGGGGAAGAAAAATATGTCGGCGGACTTCAGGATAACGGAACTTTATATTACACAGGTTCACCATTATCAATTTTTGATATGATTGATGGCGGTGACGGTGCCTATTGTTTTATTGACCAAAACGAGCCACCAATCATGATCACTTCGGTTTATTACAACAGGTATACTGTTTTTCTTAATGGATCACAAACAAATTATATCGGCGATTATCAAAGCGGTATTTTTATCAACCCTGCTGATTATGATTATAATTTGAATACTATTTATGCTAATGCGATCTCTTTTAGCGGAAGCCAGTCTAACAGGATACTCAGAATTACAAATATTTTAGGAAATGAAAATGGAGAATATATATGGTTACCAACTGCAACTACCGTATATTTTTCTCATGTAAAATATTCTCCGCACTCACCTGAAGAAACCACTACTTTGTTCCTCGGTACAAACTCAGGAAGATTGTTTAAAATTGAAAATGCCCAGGATGGCCCTGTTACCACCGAAATTGGCAGCGAATATTTCCCAACAGGAAGTATATCCTGTATTGCAACCGGTGGTTCGGATGATACTCTTTTGGTTACTTTTTCAAACTATGGTGTTTCTTCTGTATGGCAAACTTATAACGGAGGCGAAACATGGCAGGAAAAAGAAGGCAACCTGCCGGATATGCCAATAAGATGGGCAATCTATCATCCGCAAAATTCACAACAGGCAGTGCTTGCAACAGAAATCGGGGTCTGGACAACTAATGAGCTTGGAATGTATCCGACAAATTGGGAGCCCGCAATTGACGGACTTGCTAATGTAAGAGTTGATATGCTGAAATTAAGAGAAGCTGATAATACGGTTTTGGCTGCCACTCACGGACGGGGACTATTTACAACTACTTTTGAATATGATCCTTATACATCAATTGGTGAGCTTCCTGAAAATGTATTAAACACACAGGTTTATCCAAATCCGTCTGATGGAATATTCAATATTTCGTTTAATGTTGAAAAAACCAATAATATTGAAATAAAAATTATTGATTTAACCGGAAGAACTGTATTTACAGATAATCAAAACAATTACTCAGGCATATATAAAAAACAAATTGATATTTCATCCTTTGCCAAAGGCACTTACATTTTAAATATTAAATCAGGAAATAAAACTAAAACTGAGAAGATAGTTTTAAA
>JADFUO010000076.1 GCA_015222115.1 Bacteroidota bacterium
ACCATAATCGGCAATCGGAGAATTAAAATATTGACCGGATAACAGGGGCCAGTCGCCATATTGTTCGCGATTTAAATATGACAATAAACTGATTGCATCTTCGGGACTGTTTTCATCAATAGGTGTATCAGCATTTGAGCGGATGATTAGCATAAAAAACGAAGAATATCCGATTAATATGAAAATAAAACATAGTATTATTGTGTTGACAATTACTTTTTTACGTTTGATTGTATATTTTAACCCCCAAACAATAAGACCAATCAGCAGTATAAAATATACAATTGTACCCGAATTAAATGGCAGGCCAAGTGAGTTTACAAAGAACAACTCAAATAGTGATGAAAGTTTAACAATCCATGGAACAATAATATACATTATTATTGAAAGAATTAATATAGAGATAATAGCAGTATATATTATTCCTTTTGTAGTTGTTTTGTATTTTTTAAAATAATAAACAAAAGCTATTGCCGGTATTGCCAGAAGGTTTAAAAGGTGTACTCCGATTGATAATCCGATAAGATATGCAATTAATATCAGCCACCTGAAACCATGTCTTTTGTCAGCAATTCGTTCCCATTTTAAAATTGCCCAGAAAACAATAGCTGTAAAAAATGAGGACATTGCATAAACTTCGCCTTCTACAGCAGAAAACCAAAAAGAATCGGAGAAAGTATAAGCCAAAGCTCCTACAAGACCACTGCCTAAAACTGCATACATTTTACCTTGAGTCATTTCTCCTTCACGTACGGCAACTTTTTCTGCAAGCATGGTAATTGTCCAGAACAAAAATAAAATTGTGAAACTGCTGCTAAGCACTGACATAATATTTATCATCAAAGCGACTTTGGTTACATCACCAAATGCAAATAATGAGAAAAACCTGCCTAATAACTGAAATAACGGTGCTCCCGGAGGATGTCCAACCTGTAGTTTGTAAGCTGTTGCGATGTATTCACCACAGTCCCACCAACTTGCTGTCGGTTCTACTGTAAACAGATATACAACTGTTGCAATTGCAAAAGCTATCCATCCGATAATATTGTTTTGCTTTTTAAAATTTTCCATAGAAATATGTTAGAATCAATTTTTAGCGAAAGTATAAATTTTGATTTAATTTTTGTATTTCTTCTTAATATAAATTAACTTTTTTTAACAATGCAAATTGATCAAATATAAAAAAATAAAAAAACCCATCAATATTTGGTGGGTTTTTAAATACTAAACGCATCCATACGGACAAGTTTATACTTTACAAATTTCGAAAAAGCAGAACATGTGGTTATCTGTAAGCTATGTTTGTAAATTTTCGCATACTCGATTTCTATCAGTATAATAAGGATGAATAAGTTTATTAAACTTTAATCAATTTTATTCCGGGATAATTGCTTCAACCGGACAAACATCAGCACAAGCACCGCAATCGGTGCAAAGTTCAGGATCAATTACATAAATATCACCTTCGGAAATTGCTTCAACCGGACATTCATCAATACATGTACCACAAGCAGTACACTCGTCTGTTATTATATAAGCCATAATTAAAATATTTTATGTTAATAAATGATTAAAATATTGATGCAAATATAAATAGATTTTGTAAATTTTTATGCAATTAAGTAATTTATATATGTTCTAAATAAAAAAATATTTTAATAAAAAATATTTATTGAAAAACTTGTTTTTAAGATAAATAAAACATTTAACTTTGCCGCGATTTTTAAACATATTAATAATCAAATGACGCATAAAAAAAATCATGTCGTTGAATTAGATGATGTAGTTGTAAGGTTTGCCGGCGATTCCGGTGATGGCATGCAACTTACAGGTTCCTTATTTTCTGATTCTGTAGCTTTTGCAGGAAACGATTTTGCTACTTTTCCTGATTATCCTTCCGAGATCAGGGCACCTCAGGGAACAATTGCCGGCGTATCAGGTTTTCAGGTACATTTCGGACATAACAATATTCACACTTCAGGCGATCTGGCTGACGTTTTAGTTGCTATGAACCCGGCATCATTAAAAGCATCATTAAAATGGGCAGAAAAAGATGCCACCCTTATTGTTGATTCAGATGCTTTTATTGAAAAAGGGATAATCAAAGCCGGCTATGATACAAATCCCCTGGAAGATAACAGCCTTGTTGGCTACAACCTTATTAAAGCTCCAATTTCCAGGTTAACAAAAGAAGCCGTTAAAGACCTTGGCATTGAACTTAAAGCAGCTCTAAGGTGCAAAAATATGTTTGCCTTAGGTATAGTTTTATACCTTTTTAATCGTAAGCTTGATTCAACAAATGCTTTTTTTGAAGAAAAGTTCAAATCTAACCCGCTGATTGTTGAGTCAAATAAAAGAGTTTTAAAAGCAGGCTTTATTTTTGCAGAGAATGTTGAGGCCATAAATCCTACTTATAAGGTACAACCTGCTAAGCTAAAAAAGGGCACATACAGAAATATTACTGGAAACAGAGCAACTGCATGGGGATTTTTAGCAGCATCCGAACGCTCGGGAAGGGAACTGTTCTTAGGGTCCTATCCTATTACACCGGCTTCTGAAATTTTACAGGAATTAACAAAGCATAAGCAATTTTCTGTTAAAGCTTTTCAGGCGGAGGATGAAATTGCCGGTATTTGTTCATCATTAGGGGCAAGCTTTACAGGTTCATTAGCAGTGACATCTACATCAGGACCTGGCTTATCATTAAAGAGTGAAGCAATTGGCTTGGCTGTTATGACTGAATTACCGATTGTGATAGTAGATGTTCAGCGTGGCGGTCCTTCAACCGGAATGCCCACAAAATCCGAACAATCCGATCTTTTTCAGGCATTGTTTGGCAGAAATGGTGAATGCCCTACAATAGTTTTAGCAGCAATAAGTTCATCCGATTGTTTTTATTCGGCGTATGAAGCATCTAAACTTGCACTGGAGCATATGACACCGGTTATTTTATTAACCGACGGTGCATTGGCAAATGGCTCGGAAGTTTTTAAAATTCCAAAAGTTGCTGATTTACCTGAAATCAATCCCCCGATTGTTGAACCAAATGACCCTGATTTTAAACCTTATAGAAGAGACGAGAAAAAATTAAGCCGTTACTGGGCTATTCCCGGTACCGAAGGGTTACGCCATAGAATCGGTGGTCTTGAAAAAGAGAATATTACAGGTAATGTTTCAAATGACCCGCTTAATCATCAACTTATGGTTAAGTTAAGAGATGATAAAGTTAAAAAAGTTGCCAACTATATTCCCGAACAAAAAATTATTGGAAATGACTCAGGAGAACTGTTAATTGTTAGTTGGGGTGGCACTTATGGAGTAATGCTCACAGCTGTTGAAAGATTGCAAGAAAAAGGTAAAAATATTAGTCTGGCACATTTTAAATATATAAATCCTTTACCCAAAAACACCAAAGAAGTATTTAGTAAATTTAAAAGAATTATTGTTTGTGAATTAAACAACGGACAATTTGTATCTTATCTTAAAATGAATTTCCCTGAATTCAAATACGAGCAGTATAATAAAATTCAGGGCTTGCCTTTTATGGTATCCGAAATAAAAGAAAAATTTAGCTCACTTTTAAATGAGTAATAAAAATGGAAGAATCACAAATTAAGGTTCCGGTTATTCCGGAATTAACAAAAGAAGATTTTGTTAGCGACCAGATGGTAAAATGGTGTCCCGGATGTGGTGACCATGCAATTTTATCATCAATGGAAAAAGTGTTTCCCAAACTTGGTATCCGTAAAGAAGATTTTGTTGTTGTTTCGGGGATAGGATGTTCGTCAAGATTTCCTTATTACATGAATACTTACGGAATACATGGCATTCATGGCAGGGCAGCAGCAATTGCTTCGGGAGTGAAAATCGCAAATCCGGAATTAAGTGTTTGGATGATAACAGGTGATGGTGATTGTTTGGCAATTGGAGGAAACCATTTTATTCATATTGTAAGGAGAAATCTTGATATAAATATTGTCCTGTTTAATAATAAAATATATGGCTTAACTAAGGGTCAGTTTTCTCCTACAACATCCAAAGGTACCAAAACAAAAACTTCACCACTGGGAACTATTGAAATTCCTTTTAATCCGGGTGAATTGGTGATTGGTGCGCAGGGAACTTTTTTTGCCAGAGTTACGGATTCTAATCCTAAAATGATGGTTGATGTATTATTTGAAGCTGCCAGGCATAATGGAACTTCAGTTGTTGAGATTTTGCAGAATTGTGTTATTTTCAGTAATAAAGTTCATGCCCTGATTACTTCTAAAGAAACCAAAGAAAATAATCAATTACATTTGAAGCACGGCGAACCAATGTTATTTGGAAAGCAAAAAGATAAGGGAATAATATTAAGAGGAACAAATTTAGAAGTTGTGAAATTAGGAGAAAACGGAATAACTGAAAAAGATATATTAATACACAACAAATTCAACCACGATACAGGTGTTCATAATATGCTTGCAAGGATGGCTCCACCTGAATTCCCCGCTGCATTAGGTGTTATCAGGGCAGTAGAACAGGAAACTTATGGACAGGCTTTAATGGATATAATTGACATAGCAAAAAACACTTCCACCCTGAAATCTGTTGATGACCTGTTAAATAGCGGAAATATCTGGGAGATATAAGGTTTTAAATATAGTGAAAGACATTAGAGACCGCTTGCAAGAGGTTATTGACTAATACTGCTAAAATCGGTAACGTACTGGTATTCTTTTATGTAAAAAAGAGAGTATAATTTGGTTTTTAAATAAAAATGATATATATTTGTTTCAAATAATGGCATCAAAAAAAGTAGTTTTTCGATGTATCTTAAAAAGATTTATTCACCAAAATTTATTAAAATGAAAACACTTATTAGAACTTCATCATCATTAGTATTGATTATTTTGCTATTGAGTAGTATATCAACTGCTTATTCAAATCAAAATCCGCCTGCTGATAAGGTTGAAGTACAATACATTGCCATTCATTTTGGCAGTCCTGATCATGCAACAGTAATGGATAAAACTGAATTTCCTGAATTTCAATATTATTGCGCTACAGGAGGTGCTTATTCATACTCTGAAGAACAAAAATTAATAGGAAACCCGAAATATTTAGTAGGTTACTATGGAGAAGTTCCAGAGAAAATGGGATTTTGTGCAAATTATACAACAGAAAAATATTTTTCACCTCCTTATAGTTATGGAGCAATTTATGTAATTGGTCAAAATGGCGTAATTTCATACCAAACACCAAGTAACAATTTTAATGAAGAATATTTTAATGAAGTTTATACAGAAGTATTTAATGCAATAAAATCTTCTGTGAAAAAATTAAAAAAAGGCAAATTGACAAAACCATTAAGTGAAAAAAAATGTAATTATTTAAAAAAATCGGCAATTGGAGAATTAGAAACAGTAAAAGGTTCAAAAATTGATAAATCAAACGAAGGCATAGTTGGATGGAAAGTGCCTAAAATTTCTATAATTGATGAAAATGGGAATAATACAACTCTTGAAGAAATTACTAAAAATAAAATATCTATTGTAGTATTTTATACCTTGAATGGTGTTGAAAGAAAAAGAGGCGATAAAAAAGGAAATATAATAGATGAATGGATAGGGCAAAAATTAATTTCTACGAAAGAATATACTGCCAATATAGAAAAGAAATTCATGGAAGGTGAATATGAAAATAAAGAGGAAGCAAAAAAAGAGTTTGCGAAAACCATGTTTAAAGCAGCAATAGTTGGTACATTAGTTGGAGAATTATTTAATTCTGATGAAGAAATGAATGATAAGAAAAGGGTTCAGGCATATACAGAGTGTGTACAAAGAATAAAAATGGTTCATGATATTTCAAAAAATATAAAATAACTGAATTTTGTAAGGTCATTAAAGAAATAAGTATTACAAAGAAAAAAATTTTCATTTATTTTAAGAGTTTTTCTATATATACGGCTGCCTTCACCAT